>CALKVR010000756.1 GCA_938004815.1 uncultured Polyangiaceae bacterium
GCCGTGGCTCGACGCGGTCTTCGGCAGCGAGAACGTGCGCCGCGTCGCCCAGAAGCTCCGCGACGAGAACATCCCCTCGAGCGTCATCTGGACCGAGGA
The DNA here is from genome assembly GCA_938004815.1 of uncultured Polyangiaceae bacterium. Taxonomy (GTDB): domain Bacteria; phylum Myxococcota_A; class Polyangia; order Polyangiales; family Polyangiaceae; genus Xiheicaenibacterium. Next base: position 100 of record CALKVR010000756.1, read on the forward strand.
CTGGCGCGGCGGCGACTGGGATGCCGAGAACTACGCGCTCAAAGAGGAGTGGGAGGTCGACCGGACGCTGTACCCGGATATCGAGGCGGTCGCCGACGATTTGCACGGCCTCGGTTTCGACTTTCACATCTACTTCAACCCGTTCATCTACGAGGGCTCGAAGGCGTGGGCCGAGACCGCCGACCAGGGGTACCTGGTGAAGCGCCCCGACGGCTCGAACTACACGTTCACGGGCGCCAAGTTCACGAGCTGCGGGCTCCTCGATCTCGACAACCCCGACGCGTTCGCGTGGGCGGTCGGCAAGATGCAGGCGGGGATCGCCCTCGGCGCCGACGGCTGGATGAACGACTTCGCCGAGTGGCTCCCCACCGACGGCGTGACCGCGAAGGGGCCGTCGTACGAGGCGCACAACCGCTGGCCCGTCGAGTGGCAACGCGTGGCGCGCGCGGCGATCGACGGCGTCGATGACGGCACCGAGCGTTTGTTCTTCGCGCGCAGCGGCTGGCTCGGCACGCCCGAGCTCGCCGACGTCTTCTGGGCCGGCGACCAGGCGACGAGCTTCGGGGTCGACGACGGCCTCCCCTCGATCATGCCCCAAGGGATCGGCCTCGGCGTCGTCGGCATCTCGACGTTCGGTCACGACATCGCGGGCTACCAGTCGGCCGGCATCCCCGGCTCGACCAAGGAGCTCTTCTTTCGGTGGACGTCGCTCGGTGCGTGGTCGCCCGTCATGCGTACCCACCACGGCAACCAACCGAACAAGGAGTGGAGCTGGGAGAAAGACGCCGAGACGATCGCGCATTTTCGGCGCTACGCCGCGCTCCACATGGCCCTCGTGCCGACCCTCACGTCGCTCGCGAAGACCGCCTCCGAGACGGGCATGCCCATGTGGCGCGGGCTCGCGCTCCACCACCCCGACGACGCCGAGGTCTGGCCCATCACCGATCAGGTGCTGCTCGGGCCGGGGCTCCTCGTCGCGCCGGTCATGCAAGAGGGCGGCGTCTCGCGCGAGGTCTACTTCCCGGCGGGGCGCTGGTACCCGTGGGGCGGCGGCGCGGCCACTCAGGGGCCCGCGCGAGCCGTCGTCGACGCGCCCGTCACCGAGATCCCGGTGTTCGCTCGCGAGGGAACGATCGTGGTTCTGTACCCCGACGGCGTCATGACGCTCGTCCGCGGGAGCGCCGCGGTGCCCGATCCGACCAGCATCGGAGATGACCGTATCGTCAGGGTTTACCTTGGCGCGAGCGGCGCCTTCACCGAGGTCTCGGGCCTCTCGTATGCCCTCGAGAGCTCCACCGGCCCGTTCGAGGGCGGGCTGGCGGCGACGTTCGCCCCCGCGGGGGGCGCGCCCGCGCCCCTCGTCGCCGGTGCCCCCGTGCTTCGAGGAGTCGGCGGGCCAAGGGGTCGCCCGCGTCGTCGGGCCGGGTACGCTCGACGTCACCGCCGGCGGCCAGCCGGCCGGTCGAGTGACCATGGCGGGCGGTGCGGCCGACCGCGCGCTCGAGATCCGCGTCGCGCGCTGACCCCTTGACGGTCGAGAAGCCGAATTTATCGATCTGGTCGATAAGGCCCCTGGAGGTGGGGCCGTACCAAGAGGAGGTTTCCAATGTTGACCACGTTCGGTTCGTTCTCGGCTCTCGATCGGCTCCTCGACGACGTGATGCGCGATGTCACCGGCACCGCGTTCGGGATGTCGCGGGGCGCGGCTTTCACGCCTGCGTGCGACGTCCGCGCGAACGAAAACGAGATCGTCTTCTGTCTCGACGTCCCCGGCATCAAACGCGAGGACCTGGACATCGTCCTCGAGGGGGGCGTGCTCACCGTGAAGGGTCAGCGCAAGTACACCGGCGACACGGGCGACAAGGTCTGGCTCGGGCGCAGCTACGGCGCGTTCAGCCGGTCGTTCACGCTGCCCGACCACGTCGACACCGACAAGCTCTATGCCGAGCTCGCCGACGGCGTCCTCGTCGTGCGTATCCCGCGCCACGAGCGGGCGAAGCCGCGCCGCATCGAGATCGGCGGCGGCGGTGCTCCGCCCCAGCTCCAGGGTGACGGCGGCTGACGCCCGCTCACTCGTAGTAGATGAAGCCGTCGTCGCCGTCGGTGACGGTCACGTAGACGATCGTATCGGCCCTGGTGGCCGGGTCGACCATCGCGTACGCCGTCTCGATGGCGTCGGCGTGGTCCTGCGTCTGGGCGACGACGGCGAGGATCTGCTTGGGCCAGGCGTCCTGGGGAGCGACGTTCGCGGAGCTCTCCAGGATGTCGGCGAGCTTGCCCTCGAGGACGCCGTACGCCTGCATGACCGGGTAGGGCGCGCCCTCGGGGAAGCTCATCGCGCGCACCACGCTCACGCCTACGCGCTGGCCGTCGATCTCGAGGAGGATATCGGTCTTCTTGCCCATCGTCTGGTAGACGATCTCGCCTTCGGTCTTGAGGAGGGCGGCGCCCTCGCACCGGTAGAGCACCTCGTAAGCGAATATCTCGGAGTAGAGCGAGCTCCCGCCGAGGTTGCCGTCGGCGTAGATCTCCTGCCCGCCGGGCGAGAGGAGCATCACGTCGAACGCCGGGCGGGCCGAGAAGTCGATCGCGTTGTCCAGGAGCTGCGGGAGGTCGTCGACGATATCGGCCTCGTCCACCTCGCCGCACGTACCGCTCAGGGCGCCGTAGCCATCGATCGGCGGCCCGCCGCCCTCGCCGCCCCCGCCGGTCATGCCCGAGCTCGACGAGCTCGCGGTGCTCGACGCGCTCTCCGAGCTCGACGCGTCGCTCGTGCTCGACGTGCTGGAGGCCTGCGAGCCGGACGACGTCGAGACGCTCGCGCCGCCGCCCGCTCCGCCCCCGCCGCCCGTGCCGTCGCCCTCGTCGCCGCACGCGGCCAGAACGGTGAGGCTGACGAGAAGCCAGGGATGAGAACGCATGGCCAACCCTCGCACGAAGGCGCGGGCGCGCCTACTCCCGCTTGGCCGGTGGCATCTGACCAATCAACGCCCGGCCCTCCGCGGCCAGGGCCTCGGCCTCACGCTTGAGCTCCTGCGCGTGCGGTGACTCGCCGTTCGCGGCGACCTCGGCCTGTACCGCGGCCGTGATCCGCCCGAGCTCTTCGGTGATCGCCCTGACGCGCAGCGCGCGCCCGACCCTGCCTTCGAGCTCGGCGCGCTTCGCCTGGGCGGTCGCGATCTTCTCGTCGAGATCGCGCAGCGCGACGGCGAGCTTTTCTGCGGCGACACCCTTCGCGGTGGCGAGCTGGGCCGAGACGCGCTTGCGCTCCTCGGTGGCCTCGGTGAGCCACAGCGTGATCGGCGACAGAGGATCGGGGTCCGACACTCCAAGGAAGATACCTGCGGTGACGCGGTCTGTCGCGAGCTTCGCGACCCGGATGCTGCGTGCTCGTGCGCCTGGTCAAGCGTGCCGCCCCGCCTGCCGCAAGCGGTCCGCGAGCGCCGTCGCCCGCCACCCCTTGCGAGTCTCGGCGAGGCTCATCTTGATCGCGCGGGGGTCGGCGACGAGCACGACGAGGCGCTTGCCGCGGGTGACGGCGGTGTAGAGCAGGTTGCGCGAGAGCATGACGAAGTGGTGCATCTGGATCGGGATGACCACGGCCGGGTACTCGGAGCCCTGGCTCTTGTGGATGCTGGTGGCGTACGCGAGCGTGAGCTCGTCGAGGTCGGTCTCGCCGTAGGCGACCTCGCGATCGTCGAAGCGGGCGACGAGCGTGCGGTTCTCGTGATCGAGGCGGGCGACGACGCCGACGTCGCCGTTGTAGACCTCGCGCTCGTAGTCGTTCTTGAGCTGCATCACCTTGTCGCCGAGGCGATACAGCCGCTGGCCCACCTTGACCGAGACGCCGGCGGGGTTTAGCGCCGCTTGCAGGCGCTCGTTCAGCTTGGCGGTGCCCGCCTCGCCGCGGTGCATGGGCGTGAGCACCTGCACGTCGCGTATCGGATCGAAGCCGAAGCTCCGCGGGATGCGCTGCGTGACGACCTCGATGACGGCGTCGGCGCTCTCTTGATCACCTATCCGCTCGACGACGTAGAACTCGCCCTTGTTGCCCTTCTCGGAGACGGGGGGCTCGCCGCCGTGGATGCGGTGCGCGTTCTCGACGATCCGGCTGCCCTCGGCCTGGCGGAACACGGCCGTCAGGCGAGCGGTGGGGACGACGCGGCTGTCGATGATGTCGCGCAGCACCGCCCCCGGCCCGACGCTCGGGAGCTGATCGACGTCGCCGACGAGGACGAGCCGCGCGCCCGTAGGGAGGGCCGAGAGGAGCGCGGCGAAGAGCTGCAGATCGACCATCGACGACTCGTCGACGACCAGCGCTGCGAGGTCGAGCGGGTTCTGATCGTCGCGGCCGAAGTCGCCGGTCTTTGGGTCGAACTCGAGGAGGCGATGCAGCGTGACCGCGTCGCGCGACGTCGCCTCGGTCATGCGCTTGGCGGCGCGCCCCGTTGGCGCGGCCAGGCGCGCGCGCAAGCCGGCCGAGTCGAAGAGATCGAGCAGCGCGCGGACGATCGTCGTCTTGCCCACGCCGGGGCCGCCCGTGATCACGACCACCTTGCTCTCGGCGGCGAGGCCGATGGCATCGCGCTGCTCGGGCGCGAGCGTGACCCTGGCGCGGCGCTCGAACGCCTGGAGCGAAGGCTCGACGAGCGGCGCCAGGCTCTTGCCCGCGGCCGGCGCGCCGAGCAGCTGCGTCAGGTGCTCGCTGACACCGACCTCGGCCGCGTAGAGTGGGGGAGCGTAGACGGCGTCGTCCTCGAGGCCCTTGTCGATCTTCACGCGGTCGGCGGCGGCGAGCGCGTCGATGGCTTGCTCGGCGGTGATCACGTCGACCTCGAGCATGCTGGCGGCCGCTTCGGCGAGAGCGCCGCGCGGCGCAAACACGTGCCCCTGCGCCCCGCGCTCGTGGAGCACGTGCAAAACGCCGGCTTGCGCCCGCTCGGGTGAGTCGCGCCCGATCCCCAGCGAGCTCGCGATGCGGTCGGCGGTCTTGAAGCCGACGCCCCAGACGTCGAGCGCGAGCCGGTAGGGCGACTGCGAGACGATCGCGACCGCGCGGGCGCCGAAGCGCTTGTAGACGCGTGAGGCCAGCGCGGGCGAGGCACCGTGCGACTGGAGGAAGATCATGATCGCGCCGATGGCGCGGTGCGACTCCCACGCGCTCCGCACCTCGGCCGCGCGCTCTTTTCCCAGACCGGGGACCTCCCGCAGCCGCTCGGGATACTTGTCGAGGACCTCGAGCGCCTGGTCGCCGAACGTGAGGACGATGCGTTTCGCGTACGCGGGGCCCACGCCCCGAACCAGGCCCGAGCCGAGGAACCGCTCGAGCCCGGCGAGGGTGGCGGGCGCCACCGTGAGGAGGGTCTCGACCCGGAGCTGCTCGCCGCGCTTGAGGTCGTGCACCAGCTTGCCGGTCGCGCGCACGCGCGTCCCCGGAATCACCGGGGGAAAGACCCCGACCAGGGTGCGCTCGGTCGCCTCACCGTCGGCGCGGATGCGGATCACCCGGAACCCGCTCTCTTGGCTCTCGTAGGTGATGCGCACGACCTCGCCCTCGATCGTTGCTTCTCCCCCCGGCTTGGGAGCGGCGGGCGCGAACAGCCCACGCTGCGTCGGGCCGCGCCAAGGCTGGCCCCCGGCGTCAGCCTGCTCCGGCCGCGGAGCGGTGCGCGCAGGTGGACGCGGTCGAGCCATGACGAGCGAACGTACCGCGAGGGCATCCCGGTTCACGATCGTTATGTCGACCGGACCGGGCGCCAGTTGCTCGAAAAATGACCGACCCGGTTCGGCTGAGCCTGGAGCATGCGCGGATCGACGGGCTGCGACCGGCAGCAAAGCCGGCCAGCTCTCACCCGGCGTAACGCCCGATGACGCCCCCCCGCTCCCACGACGAACGTCGAGCGAGCGGCCAACGCGGACATACGGAGACGAGGCCCAGATGATGAGCACCGGGGCACCCGGCCGTGGCAAGATTCGCGCGCCGTGTCGCCCATCATCAGCATCGTCTCTCCCAAGCTCATCTCCGAACGCTACGCGCAAGTGCGCTCACCTGCTGAGATGCCCTTTCCTGCGGTCGGTCACGCGCCAGCCCACATGCTGCGCTTGCTCGAGCGCATCGATGGGATCGGCGCAAGCGACGGCACACAGTTCATTCTCACGGACGGCCTCTCCTCGGCGCCCCTCGGAGCCCATCGGGCCGGGGCGATCGATCGCTTCGAGCTTCTCGCGTGGGTCGAGCGGGCCGACCAGGCGGTCGCCCACGTGGTCTCGCAACTCGGACGCATCCTCCACGCCGCAGCCGCGCCGGTCGACGCCAATCCCTGGTATCCCGGCGATCTCTGCACGCTCGGCGAGCCACTCGCGGGCCACCTGCACTTCCTGTTCGCGCCGTTCGCGTCGTTCGATGTCGGCGGCGGCACGCTCGACGTGCTCCGCGTGGTTCCCATCCGCGACGAGGAGCACGCCGAGGTCCGCGCCATCGACCCCGGTGACCGCTGGACGTGGGTCAGCCGCGAGGAGAACCGCGACTTTCCGGGGATGCTCCGCCGCTTCGCGTCCTGAAGACGTGCCGGCCGCAAGCCGCGAGCACGCACGCCGTGACGACGATCGGGACGACCCTCCTGGTCCGCCGGCGGATCGGTGATCGGGTCGGATGCCGTCGGCGGCGCTTGCCTGAGGAGTGTCCGCGCAGCGGCGCTCGCTCGTAGCGAATCAGCGCGGTTCTCACATGACGGTGCGCCCACGAAACCCACGGCCGAGGCGGCTGGTCGCGGTGGCACATCGGTTGCTCGTGCGAGCCGACCATGGCTCGAACCAAGGCCCAATCGAAGACGAAGGCGAAGCCCGACCCCAAGCCCGCTCCGAAGCCCGCGCCGAAGCCGAAACCGGCCCGAGGTGGCGGCGGCGACGGGGGTGAGACGCACCAGCGCGCGACCGGCGACGTGCTCACCACCAACCAGGGGGTGCCCGTCGGCGACAACCAAAACTCGCTCCGGCTCGGCGAGCGCGGGCCCACGCTCCTCGAGGACTTCCACCTCCTCGAGAAGATCACGCACTTCGACCACGAGCGCATCCCCGAGCGCATCGTCCACGCGCGCGGGTCGGCGGCCCACGGTTACTTTCAGCCATACAAGTCGGCCGCGAAGTACACC
>CALKVR010000757.1 GCA_938004815.1 uncultured Polyangiaceae bacterium
GCTCGGCGCGCTCGGCGTCTGACCGCAGTCGCGGCCACGGAAGCGGGGCGCGGCTCGCAACGGGACAGAGGCGGAGGCGCGCGGTTGCGTCCGCGGTTGCGACCACCGCGTTCGCCTGCGGCCCCGCGGCTGCGACCACCGTCTTCGCCCGCGGACGGAAGTGGGCGGGTGCAATCTTGATCATGACGGTTCCGTCCGTGACGGCGTCCGAGCTTGCGACCACGCCTCGGGCGACGTTGATTTTCGCGGGCTCTTGGCTCTGCGCCCTGACGAAACCGCAGACGATCACCCGCCGCGGTCGCATCCGCGGTCGCAGCCGGCGCCATCAAGGCTTGAAGTAGGCAGTTGCATCCGCGGGGGCGCGCCCGCGCACCGCAACCGGCCAGGGGGCGCTGCGAACGAATGCTGCGACAAGCACCGGCACACCGGCGGGCCGAGGCCGACGGTAAGATCGGCGTGATGGTCGAAGACGAGGAGACGGACGCGACATTCGACGCGCTCGAGGCGGCCCTCTTCGATGCCGGTGTCGTCGCGCGGGTGGGCGAGACGATTGCGACCTCGCACCGCTCGCAGAAAATCGGCTCGGAGAGCAAGTGGACCCGAGAACGCTCGCAGCACCGCAGCGCCGATCGTGGATGGAGCGCGCAAGGGCGGAGCCACCGAGCTGGCCACGGTCGAATCGGTGGGAGAGTCGCTACTGGCTGCTCGAGGCGGGGAGAACGGTCGGGACCATCGCGCTCGGCAGGCCGTTTCTCGGAAGCGCATGGGTGCGCGTTTCGAGCCTCTACGTCGTGCCGCAAGCGCGTGGCCGCGGGACCGCGCGGCGGTCTCTCGCCGAGGTGCAGCGCGCGCTGGGTGGTCACTGGCGCGGCATCCGCCTCGAGACGGGTTGGACATGGCAGAAGAGCCTTCGCTTCTACCTTCGGGCCGGTTTCTGGGTGCGGATGTGGAAGCGCGACATCGAGCTCTACGCGGGTTTGGGCGTGCCGGCGCCGCGTGTCGAGCTCGGTACGCGCGCGGCGACGCTCTGGGTCGATGTCGAAGGCGAGCGCATCGCCCTCGCCACCGCGGAGCGCGATGGTGACAAGCTCGTCTCCTTCGTTGCCAAGAGCCTGGACCAGCTCGACGCGGGCGCCGTCCCACCCGAAGCGCACGAGGGGCTATCCGTCATCGCTCGGGACGCCGACTCGACGTTGGCGGTCCTGCTCGCGATGAAGCTGCCCGAGCCGAGCTAGGGACAGCCCGTCTAGGCGTACGCCTCGATCACCCGCACAAGCTCGCGGTTGAACTCCTCCGGGTGCTCACGGTGCATGAAGTGCCCGCCGGGCACCCTCACGACCTCGTAGCTCTGGGCGTAGTGCTTGCGCGCGCGGTCGTAGGCCTCGGGCGAGATGTTGTCGGACAGGCCTGCGAACGCGACCGCGGGGACCTCGACGCGGCGGCGGAGGCTCTTGGGGAGGATCGGCGAGAGCGCCTTGTAGTAGCCGATGGCGGCTTCGAGGTGGCCGGGCGGCGAGAGGGCGGCGCGGACGGCGTCGGTCTCGCCCGGAGGGACGGCCCAGCCGGGCGACCAGCGCGCGACGAGCTCGTCGAGGTGTCGGAGATCGCCCTTGCGGATGCGCGCGGCGGCGCCCGGCATGTTGAGGCTGAAGAAATGGCGCACCGTCCAGAGGAGGCTCGGCGTCGGCTTCATCGTGGCCGGGTGCGGGATGGCGAGCGTGACGAGGAGCCGCAGGCGCTCGGGCTCGAGGCCCGCCGCGCTGTAAGCGGCGCTGGCACCCCAGTCGTGGCCGACGACGATGGCGCGCTCTTCACCCAGCGCGGCGATGAGGGCGAGCGCGTCGTTGCCCAGGGTGTCGCCGTCGTAGCGGCCGTCGCTCGGGATCGCGGTCGGGTAGTAGCCGCGCATGAACGGCGTGACGCACCGAAACCCGGCGGCAGCGACCGCTGGGCGGGCGTGATCCCACGTGTGCGCGGTGTCGGGAAACCCGTGGAGCATGAGCACGAGGGGCCCCGACCCCTCTTCGAAATAGGCGAAGTCGACGCCGTTCGCGTCGACCCGCTTCAGCTCACCCGCCCCCCGCGCCACAGCGCTACGGCTTCTTCGGCGCGCCGCCCTTGGGCGGCGGCTTTTTCTTGCCGTCGAGCATATCTTTGGCCTGCTTGCCGATCGGCGTGTCTTTGCCCAGATCGTAGGCCCGCTTGAGCTCTTGCTTGGCGCGGATGCCGTTGCCCTGGGCGAACAGCGACTGGGCCAGGTAGTAGTGCGCGGCCTGGAAGTTGGGGTCGATCTTGATCGCCGACTCGAAGTCGGCGCCCGCGTCTTTTTCCTGATCGAGCTCGTGCTTGCAGATGCCGCGCCGCACGAAGAACTCGGCCGCGTCTTTCTTCAGGCCGATCGCCTTGTCGAGGACCTTCACGCACTCGGCGAACGCCTTGCCCGGACCGAGCATGCGGCCGATGGTCGCGAGGGTGGGCGCGTCGTCGATGCCGTCGGCGGCCTTGACGAGGTGCGGGACCGCCTGCTCGACCCGCTTGTTCTCGAAGAGCATCGTCCCGTACGCGAAGCTGAGCTGCGCCGAGGGTGACTTGGCGAGAGCCTGGTCGTACGCCTTGGACGCGGAGTCGATGTCGCCCTTGAGCCCGTAGGCGTAGCCGAGGTTCGTGAGCAGGTTCACGTTCTCGGGGTCGTGGGCGAGCGCCTTCTTGATGACGGGGATGGCCTGGTCCGGGCGCGGCGGCTCGTCGAGGTAGATCGCGGCGAGGTTGTTCGCCGCCTCGACGAGCGTGGCGTCGAAGGCAACCGCCTGCTTGTAGAGCTTCTCGGCCTCTTTCTTGTCGCCGCCGCTCTGCTCGATCGCGAGCCCGAGATAGAAGGCGGACTCGGCGCTGCGAGGCTCCTCGTCGAGGGCCTTTTTCAGGACGGGGATGGCGTCGGCGAACTTGCCGGACTTGACCAGCTCGACCCCCTCGTCCAAACCGGCCGGGCGCTTGGGGCCCTTGCCCTCGACGTCGACGGGCCCCGGGGGGTCTGCGTCGAGCGGCCGATCGACGGGCTCGGGGGTGCTGCTGCAGGCAGCCGTGCTCAGGGCGACGCAGAGCGCCGCCGCCAGGGTCATCGCCTCAGGTGCCCGCCGTCCGCCCAGCCACATGGTCCGCTCCCGTATCACGCTTTGACACGGGCGTCGCCTCTCCCTTGGGTGCCGACGAGGCGTCGACCGCCGGCGCAGATTCGGACGCGGCGACGTCGTCTGGCTCGCCGAGGGCGCGGAGAACGTGCGCCACGACGTCGGCGCTGCGACGGCCGGGGCCGAGCTTCTTTCCACCCTCGTCCTGCACGTAGAAGACGTCGATGGCCCGGTTGCCCTCGGTGTTGATCTTGGCGACGGCGATCGCGAGGCCCAGCTCGTAGAGCGCGTTGGCGATCGCGAAGAGCACGCCGGGCCGGTCGGCGGTGACGACCTCGATGATCGTGTGCTGCCGGCTCGCGCGGTGATCGAGGGCGACCCGCGTCCCCACCTTGGGCGCCCCGCGCTTCTGCGCGGTCGGCGGGCCGAGGGTGATGTTCGGCCTCGTCTCGCCGAGCACCATCGCCGACAGATCGCGGCGCACCTTGGTGAGGGCGCGCACGGCCGCCTCCGGACCCTCGACGCGGCTCTGCACCCAGAAGAGATCGACCGCTTGCACCGAGCCGTCGCTCCGCTTGCGCGTGTAGACCTGCGCCGCGAGCACCTCGAGCTTCGACGCGGTGAGCGCGGCAGAGATCAGGGCCAAGAGGCCCGCGCGGTCGCGAGCGACGACCACGAGCTCGGTCGCATCGGGGTGGCTCGACGGGACGATCTCGACGCTGACAGGACCGTCCTTGAAATCGCGCACGACCTCGGCGTGCTCGACGATCGCCTGCGCGGTACTGGCCAAGAGGTACCGGTCCGGCATCGACTCGAGGTAGCGCGCGGGGGCGGCTCTCTGCCCTGCGGCCTCGCCGGCCCCCGCCGCCTCGCGGCCGGCCCTATCGACGTAGCCGTCGGCGAAGCCGAGGACCTCTTTGCGCAAGAGCTCGGCGCGCCCGACCTCACCGCTCGCCCCTGTCAGCGCCTCGTCGGCGGCGATGTAGAGCTCGTCGAGGAGGTGGGCTTTCCACGAGGTGAGCGACGTCGGGCTGGTGGTCGAGACGTCGACGATCGTGAGCAGGTAGAGGTTGCGGAGGGTCTCGCGCGCCGACACGGTCTCGATGAGCTCGTTGGCGGTCGCGGGGTCGTCGATGTCGCGGCGGGTCGCGAGGCGGTACATCGTCAGGTGCTCGCGGATGAGCCGGCTCGCCTCTTCGATCTCTTCGGGGCGAAACTCGAGACGCCCGAGGATCTGGTGCGCCATCTCGGCGCCGCGCTCGCTGTGGTCGCGCCGACCGATCGCCTTGCCGACGTCGTGGAGCAGCGTCGCGAACGCGAGGACGGTCGGCGACAGGACCTCGGCGGCCAGGCGAGACGCGAGCGGGTACTGCGACGCGAGATCGCCGCGCGCGAGGGCGGCCAGCCTGTCGACGGCGGCCACGCTGTGAACGTCGACCGTGTACACGTGGTAGAGGTCGTGGTGCACGCGCCCGACGACGGGAGAGAACTCGGGGATCATCGCGAGCAAGAGCCCCAGCTCGTGGAGCTCGCGGAGCGCGCTGCCCTTCGTGAGCTTGGTCTCTTTGCGGGTCGAGACCAGATCGACGAACGCGCGCCGCGCCGCCGCGCTCTGCCGCAAGCGCCCGCACCACGCAGCGTCGCTCGAGAACCGCTGGATGATCTCGCGGGCGTGCGGGTAGATGGGCCGGTTCTTTTCGACCGCGGCGACGACGAGGCGGAGCGCGAGCTCGGGCTCGGCCCCGATGCGGGTCGCGTCGTCGAGCGTGACCGCATCGTCGAAGAGCTTCAGGCCGTGGCCGAGGTCCTCGGCCTTGGGCCGGCGCTTGGTCTCGTGCGCCGCGCGCGCGAGCATCGTCGTCATCCCCCTCGAGATGACGCGAGCGGCCCGGTAGTACGAGCTCATCATCTGCTCGACCGCCTCGGTGTCGTCACCGTAGCCGAGGCTCTTCGCGATCGACTCTTGTTCGTCGAACGTGAACCGATCGCTGCGGCGGCCGGCGTGGGCATGGAGGTGATGACGGATCTGCCAGAGCTGCTCCTCGGCCTCCGAGAGATCGAGCGCCTCGCGCGGGACGAGCGCGCCGACCCGTACCAGCGCGCCGATCTCGCCCGCGCCGTACCGCGCGTGGCCGGCCCACCGAAAGACATCCAGATCGCGCAGCCCGCCGGCGCCGTTTTTCACGTCCGGCTCGAGCAGGTAGACCGAGTCGCCGAACCGTTCGTGGCGTCGTGCGACCTCTTCTCCGAGGCGCTCGGCGAAGTGGCCGAGCTCGCTGGCAGCGAACAGGCTCCCCGAGACGCGCCAGACCACCTCGTCGGAGAGCGCACGATCGCCCGCCAGGTGGCGCCAATCGAGGAGGCTCGTGGCGGTGGCGAGGTCCTCGCGCGCGAGCTCGACGACGTCGCCGAGCAAGAGGACCTGGTGCCCGATCGCGAAGCCGGCATCCCACAGCGGATACAGCACCGCGTCGACCACCCGCTCGGCCTCGTCGACGGACCGCGCGAGCACGCGGACGTCGAGATCGCTCCGGAGCGCCACCGCCCCCCGGCCATAGCCGCCGACGGCGGCGAACGCGACTGGCCGCCCCTCGGCGGCAGCGAAGACGGGCCGGAGCAGCTCGTCGTACGAGCGCGCCACCACCCGACCCAGCTCGAGCCCCCACCCGCTCTCGTGCTCCGGGGTCGACGGGGCGGGGAGCGCCCCGAGCAGATCCTCGCGCAGACGCGCGAGCTTCGACTTCAGGTTGGGGTCGGTCAAGGCCGATGAAGCCTACCACCGACGTTCGACGACGCCCTCAGGCCCGCGCTTTACCGCAGGCACCGCCTCAAGGGGCGATGGCGTCGAGGAGGGCGCGCAGCTCGATGATGGCCTCGCAGTCGAGGCACTGCGACCCCTGCCCGATCAGGCCGTCGAGCAGCTCGACGGCGACCGCGACGTCGCTCGGGCTCCGCGACCGCATCGCCTGGGCAGCCGCGAGGATCCCGTCGTTGCGACGCGTGAGCGCGTCGTGCCCGCGCAGGCCGAGCCAGTTCTTGTGGTAGGTCCCGAGCAACATCGGCTCGCCTGCCACGACGCCCGCCACCTGCACGTCGATGAACTCGGTCGGGAGCTCGGTGGTGAACACCGCCGAGCAGACCGCCTCGAGGCGCACGTGGTGCGGCGTGACGCTGTTCGAGCCGATGGTGCCGCCCCCGGGGAGCACCGCGCCGTCGACGCTGGCGGTGGGGAGCCCGACGGCGCGCAAGAGCGGCGGCAGCTGGATGTTGGCGACCACGGATGTCGCGTGGATGCCGAACGTCGCGCCGAACCGCGCGTCGAAGACGCGGTCTGCGTCTTCGACCGCGGCGACGTAGAAACGCGGCCCCCGCCCCGCAGCCGAGACGTCGTCGATGAGGGCGCTCGCGAGGGGTGCGGGGCCCGTCGGCAGATCCGCGGCGATCTGCGCCACCGAGAGCCGCGTGCCGCCCGCCGCGGCGGCGCGGATCGTGTCGAGCAGCCCGGAGTCGGCCGAGGCGCCACCGTCGGTGATGAGCACGATGTGGCCGATCGGGCCGGTGGCGCCGGCGGCGTCGATGCCCGCCTTGATGCCGGCCCGGAAGTCGTTGCCGCTCCGGGCGACGAGGCTGATCGCTTCGACGGGCAGACCGCCGTACGGGGTGTCGGGCGCGACGGGCCCGTCGACCTCGACGCGGACGTCGCCCGCGAACGTCAGCACCGCGAGCGAGTCGCCCGCGACACCGTCGGCGGCCATGCCGCGCGCCAGCGCCAGGATCGAGGCTTGCGCGAGAGGGAGGCCCGAGGAGGCGCTCGAGGAGACGTCGACGAGGGCGACGACACGCAGCGGATCGCGCTGGCGCGGCGGTACGAGGAGATCGAGCTCGAGCGCGCCTTGCACCGAGCTCGCGTCGCCGACCTGGAACCACCGCAGCGAGACGGGCTCGGCCATGACCTCCGACGCGGTCGCGGCGCTGACCCCGTAGTAGGCGAGGAACTCTTCGGACCTCAGGTGAACCGGGTCGGGCTGCACCGGCGGCGTGGCCTGGAGCGATGCGCGAGCGTACTGGGCGCCAGCCGTGCTCGGGTTGCCGTGGACGGAGACGTTGATGGTCGACGGGGTGAGCGCCTGCCCGCACACGTCGATGAGCGATGCGCCACCGCTGCTGCTGCTCCCGCTCGCCGCGCTCGAGCTCGACGTGTTGCCGTCGTCCTGCGTGACGACGTCGTCGTTCGCCGGGCTCGCGCCCGCCCCCGACGTGTCGCCCGGCCCCGTGCTCGTGGTGCCGCCAGGGCCCAGGCCCCCCTCGCCGCCGTCACCGAAGTCGGCGGAGTCGCAGCCGGCCAGCATCGAGAGCAACAGAAACGTCAGGGTCGGTCGAAGCATGTCCGGCTCCTCGGGGCTAAGGGCAAGCGGCGGGGCAATCGAGCGCGGCCTTGTCGGCGCACACCAGATCCCACGCGATGCAGCTACAAAAGCTATCACTCTGGGCGACGAGGTCGACACAGCAGGCGTCGGCCGTGCCGGCGCAAGCGCCGACCGCCATCGCCCCGCCGACCAGGAACGGCGAGTGGCACATGCCCGGCGCGCAGGTCGGCCCGCCCACCTCCGAGCAGAAGCCGGCCTCGGTGCACGTCCGGCCGGGGCAGCACCCCGCGTCGTCTGCGCAAGGCGCGCCGGCCTTGCCGCAACCGGCGACCGGGACCGTCGCGCAGACGGCGCCGAGGTCG
>CALKVR010000758.1 GCA_938004815.1 uncultured Polyangiaceae bacterium
GTCGTCTCCGAGATCGAGCGCAACCTGCGCCTCTCCGACAACGTCATCAAGTACCAGACGGTCCTCGTCCGCAACAACGTCGAGTCGGATCTCACGATCAACGCCGACGAGATCAAGTTCGAGCGCGTCGAGCTCGCCCCGATGGAGGACGATCGCGAAGAGTCGCGCGAGCGTCAGCTCGGCCTGATCGAGCCCGAGAAGCCGGTGCGCGCCGAGGGCGACCCTGGCGAGGGCTACATGGACGAGATCGAGGGCGAAGCGCCCGCCGCCCCCGAAGAAGAGGAGAGCTGAGCCATGAATCAGCGAAACATCGGCGAGCCCCGGGGCAACATGAACAGCAGCAATTCGGCCTTCGACGACGATCGCGACTTCGGTCGCACGCCCGATCTCAACTCCGACGCGCCCGGTCGCCGTCGCATGGGGCGCAAGCGCGTCTGCCGGTTCTGCGCCGACAAGGCGCTCGTCATCGACTACAAAGACCCGCAGGCGCTCAAGTACTTCGTGTCCGAGCGCGGCAAGGTCGTTCCCCGTCGCATCAGCGGCAACTGCGCGCTCCACCAGCGCAAGGTGACGCTGTCGATCAAGCAGGCGCGCTCGATCGCCCTCCTGCCCTTCACCGTCGGCGCTTGAAGAGAGGAGACGGAAAATGGCCTCCCATGTTCAAGTCATCCTGACTCAGGATCTCGCCAACGTCGGCAAGGGCGGCGAGCTCGTCAAGGTGCGCCCCGGCTTCGCGCGCAACTACCTCGTCCCGCGCGGTCTCGCCATCGGCGCGACCGAGGGCAACGTGCGCGAGCTCGAGCACCAGAAGCGCGTCGCCGAGGCGAAGAGCGCGAAGGTGCTGTCCGAGGCGCAAGAGCTCGCTCAAAAGCTCTCGACCGTCTCGCTCACCATCACGCGCCAGGTCGGCGAGGGCGATCGGCTCTACGGGTCGGTCACCCACCGCGACATCGAAGAGGCCCTCGAGCAAAAGGGCTTCGTCGTCGATCGCCGCCGCATCGTGACCGAGCCCCTCAAGGCCATCGGTACGCACGAGGTGCAGATCAAGCTCGCCCCAACCGTCACCGCGACCATCAAGGTCGAGGTCGCGGCCAAGGCCTGAGCGAGCACCCAGCGACGGTCACCGCGCGTGGCCGGCTCGACGCGGATCGTGTCTTCGGATGCGATCCGCGTCGTCGCTTTCGTGGCCGAACGTCACGGCGGCGGTGGGGGCGGGACGGCGGCGCCCTCGACGCACAGGCCCTTGGCGACGTTGCTCTGGGAGCACTGGGTGAAAACCTCGGTGCCCACGGTCGTCATCGAGACGACGTCTTCGAGCCCGTCCCCGTCGACGTCGCCGATGACGAGCGTGCCGTTGAGGAGGCCGTTGGCGATCGTGACCTCACAGCCCTCTGGGTCGCCGTACGGGCACACGGCGATCTGCCCGAACCCGCCCATCAAGACCCCGCGCTCGGGATCGCAGTCGGGCTCGAACGACGTGCACGTCGGGGGCGTGATCGAGGCGAAGTCGTAGACCTGAAACAGGAGGGGTGGCAGCGGGAGGGGCTGGACGGCGAGGCTGGCGCCGTCGTTGACGAGCAGGCGGCCATCGACCACGGAGCCGCCTTGCACGAGCGCGATGACGTCCAGATCGCCGTCTCCGTCGAAGTCGACGAGGCGGGCGCGCGCGAACGTGTTCGGCGCGGTCGTGGTGATCCCGAGGTCGTAGTCCTGGCGAGCAGGAGGCGAGACGGCCCGCTCGACGACGGTGACGGCGTGCTCGACGCCGGACGCGGTGATCGTGCCCGAGACCGCGACGATCTCGTCGGGGGGCGAGGCTGCGAAGAGCTGCCCGACCGCGAGGCCCGGTTGGTGGGCGACCATCTTCATGAAGTCCGGCCCCTCGGAGAGGATCACCGCTTCGTCGACGTCGATCATCTCTGCGTCGCCGGCGACCGGCAACAGACGTACCTCGCGCTCCCACTTGATGAAGTCGCCCGTGGCCTCGTCGCGTGTGCCGATGGTGGTCACGATCGCGACGTCTTCATGCGTGTCGAGCGGGGCGCTCGCGCTCGCGCCGGCGAGCTGGCCGGTGTCGATGCGCTCGATGAACGGCTCGCGATCGAACGCGTCGGCGTAAGGGCTGAAAGGCGACGAGACGATCCGGGTCGTGGAGCCGAAGAAGACCCCCACGAAGTCGCCCGGCTGACCGCTGGCAGCGCAGCTCGTCTGCACACCGATATCCGAGATGCCGTCGGTGATGCCGTCGATGTAGAGCCGCATGGGCGCCGCGTTCCAGACGCCGCGCAGACTGCCGATGAGGACGGGGTCCGAGGGCAGGCCGGCGGTGTTGCCGAAGAGCAGGTAGAGGTCGTCGACGTTGTCGCACTCCTCGTCGCCGGGCGGCCCCTCGGTGGCGGTCTCGGTGATCACGAGGATGTCGCCCACGCCGTCGCCGTCGAAGTCGCCGACCTCGACCCGCTGCGGCGGCGTGGGGATCGTGATGGTGGCGGGGTTCATGGTGAACGGTGTGCCGGGGAGGAGCACGGTCAAGCCCCCGTTCGCTGGCAGGGCGATGACCTCGTTCTTTCCGTCGCCGTGGATGTCGGCGACCGTCGCCGACACCCACGGCTCGGTGCCCGACTTGAACGGCTCGCCGTACGACGTCAGGCCGCCCTCCATGGGCAGGTAGAAGAAGATGCCTCGGTCGGTGACGACGTCGATCTGTTCGTCCTCGTTGACGTAGCCGAGGGCGAGGATCTTGGGCGGGTTGGGCTGCGAGAACGGTGGTGGCAACCGCTCGGTATCCTCGAAACCAGGAGGCGCCGCTACGTCTTCTCGCGTGAGCTTGCGAATGCCGACCCCGAGAGGCGTCTGTACGACCGCCGCCGCGAGCGAATCCGCGCCCAGCAGCTGGTAGAGACCGAGGATCGACTCGCCGGGGGGAGCGCTCAGCTCGAACGGAGGCAGGCTGGTGCGCGACACCGAGTCGATCCAGATGGCGCTGCTCGTGGCGATCAGCACCTCCGGCTCACGCAACGGCGAGAGCATCAGGTTGCCGTCGGCCAGCACGTCGGCGAGCGCGCCTCCGACGACCGCGGCGGGGGGCACCGGAACGCTCGCTTGGCCGGGGCCGATCGAGAGATCGGCTACGTTGACCTGATCGAACTGGAGGCCGCTGCCGTCGGGGGTGGGGTGCCCAGCCAGAGGAAAGTCGAAGCCGGGCAGGGCGTTCAACGCCTCGGACGCCGAAGGCGCGACGGGGTAGGCGTAGAGCACGGCATCGGCGAGCGGGTTGGGGAACGGTGCGTACGCCTTCGGGATGAGGGCAGGGCCCTCGGCGCCGCGGTAGGTGGTGATGGCCGGGCCTTGCGCGATCAGGAGATCGGCGGCCGCGTCCTTGTCGAAGTCGTCGGAGATGAAGCCGGCTGCGGCCGTGAACGCGGGGATCGGGATCTCGGTGAAGACCGTGCCGTCCTCTTTGAGGTACGTGACTCGAGAGAGCTGAGGGCCCTGCGAGACGAGCAGGTCCGAGAAGCCGTCACCGTCGAAGTCGGTGATCGCACCATCGAGGCCGAAGGCTTCGAAGCGGGCCAACGCCGTGCCGGTGAACTTGCCGCTCGGTCGGCGGCACACGCCGTCGTAGCCGAGGCCGTAGCCGATCGGGCAGAACGTGCTCACGCCGTCGGCGGTGAACTGACACTCCGCGTCGTCACCCGCGGGCGCGCACGACGCTGCGCAAGGGTCGACGTCGCCGACCGGCTCGCCCCGCACGGCGCGACACGCCTGGGTGACCTCCGGCGGCACGAAGGCATCGCACTCTTCGCCGCGCTCGCGATCGACCACCTGGTTGCCGCAGACGTCACGCTCGATCTCGGGCAGCTCCGCGCACGACGCGACGATCGTCGCGCCGACGATCGCAGCGGCGCCGAGCGCAGCGACCCGCCGCGCCGGCGTCAAAAGCGCCCCGTGAGGCCGGCGAAGCCGCCGCCGGGGAGCACGACGATCGACGCGGCGTCGATCTCGGGAGCCGAGGGGACGGCCGGCGCGCCGGGCGAACGGGGTGCGTCGGAGGCAGGGGCGTTCACGCGTTCGGGCGGGTCGATGAAGAACATCCCGAGGCCGACGAGCGCGAGCACGCCCGCCGCCGCGCCCGTCGCGCCCGCCGCGATGGCGTAGTTGTCGCGCGCCGAGCGGGCGCTGTCGTAGTCGTCGAGGTCTTGCTCGGTGATGTTCTGCTCGCCCGCGCGCTTGCGGATCGACTCGGCCTCGGCCTGGTTGCCGAGCGAGATGCCGAGCAGGACGCCCGACGCCACCACGCCAGCGCCGGCGGCGGCGAGCACGACGTAGGAGGCGTCACGCTGCACCGTGCTCTCGAGCTCCATGTCGAGCGGCGAGACGCCTCCGCGCGTGAGGGTCACGACCTCGGAGCGCGTCTTGTGTCCGGTCAGAGACGACACCACGAAGTGCTGGCCGGCGGGCAGGGAGAGCGCTGACGACAGCGGCGCCTCACCCACGAAGCGGCCGTCGATGCTCACGTCTGCGCCCGAGGTCGTCGAAACGGACAGGGCGCCCGGCTTCGGGTCGAGATCGACCGTCACGGGGACGAGCTCGTTCTCGACCGCGTCGGCCTCGATCTCTTTGTCGACGAAGCCCGGGGCCGAAAACCGGACCTTGTGCTTGCCCGGCTTGACCTCGGCGGTGACGGTGGCGTTCGCTTCGGAGGGCGCGCCACCGTCGACCGAGATGCGCACGCCTGGCGTCGACGAGGACACGTAGAGGCGCGTCTTCTGGACCTCGACCGGCGCGGGCGGAGCCTCGGACGGCTCGGTCGGGGGCGCTTGCGCGGAGGCGCCGAGCTCCTCGAGCGCGCGCACCGCCTCGCTGACGCGCGCGCCCGATTTCACCCGGTCGACGTAGCGGCGATAGGTCGCGACCGCGCGCTCCTTGTGCGCGGCGTCGCCCGACTTCGTGTAGAGCTTGCGGTGCGTCTGCGCGATCGAGAAGAGGAGGCCGTCTTTCTTCGCGATGTCGTAGGCCTGCTGGAACGCCTGGAGCGCGACATCGTACTGCGCCCGATCGTAGGCCTTGCCGCCCGCCTCGAAGAGCGCCTTGGCCTTGTTCATGTCGCCCGACGAAGGCGCGGGCTGGGCCGC
>CALKVR010000759.1 GCA_938004815.1 uncultured Polyangiaceae bacterium
GCAACGCCTTTCGCCGCGTACTTGTATCATCCATCCCGGGCGCTGCCATCGTCGAGGAGCGCAAGGTCCGCCCCTGCGTCCTCGTCATCTTCGGCAGCACCGGCGACCTGGCCAGGCGCAAGCTCGTCCCTGCGCTCTACAACATCGCGAAAGAGGGCCTCTTGCCCGAGGGCTTCGCCGTCGTCGGCATCGGGCGGAGCGCCCCCGACGAGGCGGCGTTTCGTGCGATGCACTTCGAAGCGACCCAGAAATACTCGCGGACCAAGCCGATCGACGAGGCGGTGTGGAGCGACCTCGCGTCGCGCATCCGCTACGTGATCGGCGATCTCGAGTCGCCCGAGACCTACGCGAAGCTTCGAAAGACCCTGGACGAGGTCGACGAGGCCCACGGCACGCAGCAAAACCGCATCTTCTTCTTCTCGACCCCGCCCAGCGCGTTTCCCGTGATCCTCGGCGGGCTCAAGGAGGCGGCGCTGCTCCACAAGCCTGGCCAGAACGGCGGGCCCTTCTCCCGTGTGATGATCGAGAAGCCCTTCGGCCGGGATCTCGCCTCCGCGCGCGAGCTCAACAAGATGGCCGCCGCCTTCGTCAGCGAGGACCAGATCTATCGAATCGATCACTACCTCGGCAAAGAGACGGTTCAGAACATCCTCGTGCTCCGCTTCGGCAACTCGTTCTTCGAGCCGCTGTGGAACCGCAACTACGTCGACCACGTGCAGATCACCGCCGCCGAGGAGCTCGGGATGGAGGGCCGCGGCCGCTTCTACGACGAGACCGGCGCTCTCCGTGACGTGCTCCAGAACCACCTCATCGAGATCCTCGCGCTCGCGGCGATGGAGCCGCCCGTATCGTTCCAGGCCGACGAGATACGCGACGAGAAGGGCAAGGTGCTGCGCTCGGTCCGTCCGATCTACCCGCACGAGGTCGCCACCGAGGTCGTGCGAGGGCAGTACCAGGGCTACCGAGACGAGCCACACATCGCCAAGGACTCGACGCAGGCGACCTATGTCGCGGCGCGCTTCTTCATCGACAACTGGCGCTGGCACGGCGTGCCGTTCTACCTGCGCGCCGGCAAGCGGCTGAAGCAGCGCGTGACCGAGGTCGCGGTGCATTTTCGCGCCGTCCCGCTCTGCCTCTTCGGCCGCGACGAGGTGTGCCAGCGGCTCGATCAGAACGTCCTCACCCTGCGCATCCAACCGGACGAGGGCGTCGAGTTCTCGTTCATGTGCAAGCAGCCGGGCGACGACCTCTTCGTCAGCAACGTGAAGATGGACTTCAGCTACGCGCGCGCCTTCTCGCGCCCCGCCCCCGAGGCCTACGAGCGGCTGTTCCTCGACTGCATGCGCGGCGACCAGACGCTCTTCGCCCGGCGCGACGGCGTCGAAGAGGCGTGGGAGCTCTGCACGCCGATCCTCGAAGCGTGGGAGTCCGACCCGAGCATCCCGGTCCACACCTACGAGCAAGGGACCGACGGGCCGAAGGCCGCCGACGATCTGCTCAAGCGCATGAGCCACCGGTGGCGGAGCCTCGGATGAAGGGGGGCGAGGTGAGCGAGCACGAGCTTCGGGTCTTCGACTCGGTGGGTGAGACGGCGCGCGAGGCCGCCCGCGCGCTGGCGGACGCCGCCCGGCGCGCCGTCGATCAGAGGGGCCGGTTCTCGCTGGCGCTCGCGGGGGGGACGACGCCGCGCAAGACGTACGAGGCGTTCGCAGAGCTCGCCGACGTGCCGTGGGGCGCGATCGACTTCTACTTCGGTGACGAGCGCGCCGTACCACGCGACGACCTCGAGTCGAACTATCGGCTCTGCCGCGAGTCGCTCTTCGATCGTCAATCGATCGAGGAGGCGTGCATCTTCCGGATGGCGGGCGACGCCGACGACCTCGAGGCCGCCGCTCGCGACTACGAGGCGATCCTCCCGAGCGCGCTCGATCTCGTGCTCTTGGGCATGGGTGAAGACGGGCACACCGCGTCCATCTTTCCCGGCTCGCCGGCGTTCTCCGAGCCGGATCGCAGGGTCATGGTGGTGACCGGCCCCAAGCCGCCGCCCAAGCGGCTCACGCTCACGCCGCGCGTTTTCGAGTCCGCGCGCGCCGTGATCGTCCTCGTGACCGGCTCCGGCAAGGCCCCGGCGCTGGCGCGCGCCCTCGAAGGGCCGACCGACGCGACGGCGTTGCCGATACAGATCGTCAAGAACCGCACCTTCCTCGTCGATCGCGCGGCCGCATCCAAACTCGCATCAGCCCGGGAGCAAGTATGACAAGCGCAGACGTCGGCGTGATCGGCATGGCCGTGATGGGCAAGAACCTGGCCCTCAACATCGCCGACCACGGCTACCGCGTGGCCATCTACAACCGCACCGAATCGGTCACCGGCGAGGTGATCGCCGAGAACGCCGGCAAGCCCCTGGTCGCCACCAAGTCGCTGAAAGAGCTCGTCGGGGCTCTGTCTCGGCCCCGGCGCATCCTCGTCATGGTCAAGGCCGGCGCCCCCGTCGACGCCGTCCTCGCCGACCTCACGCCGCTCCTCGAGCCGGACGATGTCGTCATCGATGGCGGCAACACGTGGTTCCCCGAGACCCAACGCCGCGAGAAGGCGCTCGCGCAAAAGAGCCTGCACTTCGTGGGGATGGGCGTGTCCGGCGGCGAGGAGGGCGCTCGCTTCGGGCCGTCGCTGATGCCGGGCGGCGCCCCCGCCGCTTGGGGCGCCATCAAGCCCGTCTTCGAGGCGATCGCGGCCAAGACCGACTCCGGGCCCTGCGTCACCCACGTCGGCCCCGACGGGGCGGGGCACTTCGTCAAGATGGTGCACAACGGCATCGAGTACGGCGACATGCAGCTCATCGCCGAGACGTACGACGTGCTCTCACGCGCGCTCGGGATGGGCGCGACCGAGCTGGCCGAGGTCTTCGCCGAGTGGAACCGTGGCCCGCTCGATTCGTTCCTTGTCGAGATCACGGCCAAGGTTCTCGCTGTCACGGATCCCGAGACCAAGCGACCGCTCGTCGACCTGGTCGAGGACCGCGCCGGGCAAAAGGGCACCGGCAAATGGACGGTCCAGCTCGCGCTCGATCTCGCGGTCCCGATCCCGACCATCGCCGCCGCCATCGACGCCCGCGTCCTCTCGTCGATGAAGGACGAGCGCGTGCGGGCAGAGAAGACGGTTCGTGCGGCGGTCCTCGCGCCGCCGTCCACCGAGCGAGCGGCGGTGCTGCGCGACGCGCACGACGCGCTCCTCGCCGCGAAGATCGGCTCCTACGCGCAGGGGATGCGGCTCATCCGCGCCGCCAGCGATCGAGAGAAGTGGGGGGTCGATCTTCGCGAGATGGCCCGTATCTGGAAGGGTGGGTGCATCATCCGCGCGAAGCTCCTCGACACGATCATGCGCGCCTACGAGAAGAGCCCGGCCCTCGAGAGCCTGCTCGTCGACCCCGAGCTCGAGGCGCAGGTGTACGCCGCGCAGCCGGGGTGGCGGCGGACGGTCGCGCTCGCGACGTCGCTCGGCATCCCCGTCCCGGCGATGACGGCGAGCCTGTCGTACGCCGACGCCTACCGAACGGCCCGCCTGCCCCAGAACCTGACCCAGGCCCAGCGCGACGCGTTCGGCGCGCACACCTACGAGCGCACCGACCGGCCAGGGTTCGTGCACACCGAGTGGCTAACGGACCGCTGACGAAGGTACCGTCGTTGTGCTCGATGACGGAGGTGTCGCTCTTTCACCCCCCCATCCCCCCTCACGGCGTGAGGGGGTGATCAGTCGGGGCCAGTGACGCAGCACTGGTCGACGCACTGACCGGGGCACGGCGGGTCATCGGGGTCGCCACACGACTCCTGCCCCGGCGGGCACGGCGGGTCGTCGTCCGGGATGACGCACGCCGACAGGTCGAACAGCATGAAGAGCAGCACCTTCTCTTGCTCGGTGAGCGGGGTGTTCGAGCACGCGCTCGGGAAGCTCCCGGTGGGGCTGCCCGCGCCGGCCGAGACGTGGATGTCGGAGAACACCATGCGGCCGCACTGCTGATCTTCAGGGGCGCCGATGGGGGCGTTGAACGAGAAGTACTCGATCGCGTTCATCCAGCGCACCCACACGCGGGCCAGGTTGGCCGCGACCGAGAGCGTGTGCTGCCGCCCGTCGAGGACGTTGAACTGACCGTAGGGGCTGCTCCCGTCGACGAAGTCGAGCCAGTCGGCGAGCGCCATGCCCTTGGGGAACGTGGTGTCGATGTCGACGAGGCCATTGAACGTGGTGAAGGTGCTGGTGAACTGCGCCACCGACGCGAGGTCGGCGGGGGCGTCGCCCTGGAACCAGTTGTAGTGATAGTGGGTCGCGAACACGCGGCCGCCCGCGTTCAAGTAGTCACGGAGGGCGGTGCGGTGGCCGTTCTTTTGGTTGGGCAGCTCGCTGCCCTCGCACGAGAGCATGACGATATCGTAATTGCTCCACCCGTTCGACCACAAGGTGGTCGGGCCGTTGGTGAACGACGCCCCGGGGCTGGCGCCGAACCCACCGTCGAACTGAGCGGACCCGTTCGCGCCGCGATAGAAGTGGATGCGGGCGGCGCTGCCCTCGATGCCGTACTCGCTGTCGTCGATGCCGAGGCGACGGAGCAGGCAAAAGAGCGGATCGGCGTCGCCGGTGGTGAGCGCGATCTTGGGCAGGTTGCCCTCGGCCGAGCTCTTGGGCAAACGCGTCTGTTGGGGATCGGTGAGCGGGTTCTCGACGCACTCGGCGACGCTCGGGATCGTGATCTGCCGCCGCCACTTGCCGATCTGAATCACGAGCGGGATGTCGGCGCCGACCGGGACGTCCTCGAGGATGAACCGCCCCTGCGTGTCGGTGATCGTCGAGACGAGCGGCGAGCCGCTCAGCTGCGAGTCGCAGTCGCCGCACGTCAGGCCATCGGGGATCGGATCGATCGTCGCGTTGGGGACGTAGACCACGACGTTGTAGAGCGGCAGCGTGCCCGACGGGTCGAAGACCGTGCCCGACACGGTGGTGGTCGCGCCGCCGCTGCACTCGACCTGCTGGCACTCGAGGTTGACGCACTGCGGGGGCGCGCCGCCGGAGCCCATGAACTGAGCCGAAGACGACATCTGCGCGCCGCCGCCGGCGCTGTTGGTCGACCCGCTCCCGTTGGAGGCCGACGCGCCCGACCCGTCGGCGTCGCTGCTCGAATCACCACAAGCGATGACCGCCGTCGAGATTCCGAGCGCTGCCGCGAAGAGGAGGCTCTTTTTCATGTCGACTCCGAGCGCGAGGTGGAGACCTCATCGTATCGGGATCGATGCGGCGGTGCGAAATCCAAATTTCGTTCGATCAGCTCCCGCCGGCGCCGCCCATGCCGCCGGTGCCGCTCGCGCTCGAGCTCGCGCTGGACGAGCCGCCGCCCATCCCACCGACACCCCCACCACC
>CALKVR010000760.1 GCA_938004815.1 uncultured Polyangiaceae bacterium
GCCCACGCCGGCCAAGAGGACCCGCGCCAGGAGCAGGAGCTTGCCGCCACCGGCCAGGCCGAGCAGGACGGCGAGCGTCCCCGCGACGACGGCGATGAGGAGCAGCAAGGCGCCGACGTCGCGAGGGTGCCCGGGCGGCTCCATCGCAGGAGAGCGCGTCTCGGGCGTGACGCGGCCGATCGCCTCGACGAGCCCGCGCTCGTCCTCGATCTGCGGCAGTGTAGGCAGCACGTCCTCGGGGACGACCGGCGCGTGCGCCGGAGAGATGAGCGAGCCGTGCTCCGATGGAACCGGCCGCGAGGGAAAGCGCTCGGGCGCGGGCTCGTCGGTGAACGGTGCTAGGAACGCGGCGCGGCACGCGCGGATGTCGCAGAAATAGTGGAGCCTTTGATCGAAGATCGCGACGTGGCCCGCGCGCAGCGGATCGATGAGCTTGCCGCAAGCGGAGCACGGGATGGGATCCGCGACGGGGCCTGCTGCGCGCAACTCGAGACCGCCTCGCTACTGCCCCGCGACGAGATCGAGGCGCACCGAGCGAAGCGTCTCGTCGAGTCGCTCGGCGGCGAGCACGATCTCGTCGTCGGTGATGATGAGGGGGGGAGTGAAGCGCAGGCCGCGCCCGCCTGCGATGGTGAGGAGCAGGCCGCGCTCTCTCGCCCGCGCGAGGACGTCGCGCGCGTCGACGCCTTGCTTGAGCACGAGCGCGCGCAAGAGACCCTGCCCGCGCTCCAGCTCGCAGAGGTCGGGGTGGCGCTTCGCCAGCTCGACCAGCTTCGCCGAGAGCAGCGCGCCCTTGCGCGCCACCTCGGCGACGACGTTCTCTGCATCCAGCGTGGCGAGGACGGCGCGCGCGGCGGCCGAGGCGAGGGCGTTGCCGCCGAAGGTCGAGCCGTGTGTGCCCGAGGGCAGCGCGCCCGCGAGCCGCGCCGAGACGAGCATCGCGCCGATCGGAAAGCCGCCGCCGAGGCCCTTGGCGAGGCTGATCGCGTCGGCGCGGACCCCGGTGTGCTCCGAGCCGAGGAACCGACCGGTGCGGCCGATGCCCGTCTGCACCTCGTCGAGGAGGAGGAGCGCCTCGTGCTCGTCGCAGAGCGCCCGCAGGCCCTCGAGGAACCCGGCGGGGGCAGGGGTCACGCCGCCCTCACCCTGCACCGTCTCGACCACGACGCCGCACACGTCGGGGCCCATCACGCGGCGCACGGCGTCGAGGTCGCCGTACGGGACGTGGGTCACGCCCTCGAGCTTGGGGCCGAAGCCCTCCTTGTACGACGGCGTGCCGCCGACGTTGACGGTGGCGAGGGTGCGGCCGTGGAACGCGTTGTCGAACGCGACGAAGCGGTACTTGTCGGGCTTGCCGGCGGCCGAGAAGTGGCGTCGCGCGAGCTTGAGCATCGCCTCGTTCGCCTCGGCGCCCGAGTTGCAAAAGAACGCGCGCTCGAACCCCGTCCGCTCGCAGAGCTCGCGGGCGAGGAGCACGTTCTCCTCGTTGTAGAAATAATTCGAGACGTGCATCAGCTTCGCCGCTTGCTCGGCGATCGTGCGCACCAGCGTGGGGTGGGCGTGGCCGAGGGCGCAGACCGCGACGCCGGCGGCGCAGTCGAGGTACTCGTTGCCTTCTTTGTCGAAGAGGCGCGAGCCCTGGCCGCGAACGAACACCACCGGCGCCTGCCGGTAGTTGCCGAGCAGGTGCTCTTGGCCGAGCTTGACGAGCTCGGGCATGCCGAGGTTCGACTCGGCGGCCCGCGACGGCACGGTCGGCGGGACCGCCGATGCCCTCGACGTCATCGGCGCGGCAGAGGGCGGGCTCTCGGCGGCTTGCCCGTGACCCGTTTGCCCGTGACCCGGTTGCCCATGACCTGCTTGAGGGCGTAGCGGCATGACGCAGCGGCTTTACGCCCGATCGACGAGCGGTGCAAACCGCCACGCTCGGCTCGTCGCTCGCAGGGCCGGGCGACGGTGGCCGCGGCCCGCCCAGCGTCTCTTGGAATCGCCCTCCCGCGCGTAGTATGGTCCTGGCGTTTATGAGCGAGCCTCAGGACGGCGACACGAAAGAGGGCGCAAACGGCGCAGATCCGGGTGAGTCTCGAGACGACGGCGCGGTCGACGCCGGGGCCGAGTCTGCCCGCACACGCTCCGACGCACCGCCCGCGTCGAAGGAGCCCGATCCGCTCCAGGCCGCCAAGGGGGAGGCGCAAAAGTACCGCGACCAGCTGCTCCGCACCGCCGCCGACTTCGACAATTTCCGCAAGCGGTCGCGTCGCGACCAAGAAGACGCCGCGCGCAAGAGCAAAGAGACGACGGTCAAAGAGCTGCTTCCGGTGTTCGACAACCTCGAGCGCGCCCTGCAGAGCAGCGAAAAGGCGCCGGACGTGAAAGCGGTGGTCGAGGGCCTCAAGCTCGTGATGCGCCAGTTCACCCAGTCCCTCGAAAAGATGGGGATCAAACGGGTCAACACGGTCGGGCACCCGTTCGACCCGATGCTCCATGAGGCGATTCAGCACGTCGAGTCCGCCGAGCACCCCGCGGGCGTGGTCGCGATCGAGGTGCAGGCCGGCTACCAGCTCGCCGAGTCGTTGGTTCGCGCCGCGCTCGTCGCCGTCTCCAAGGGCCCGCCCGAGGGCGCGGCCGCCAGCCCCGACGACGACCCGACCGACCCGCCGAGCTGAGGTTCTCGGCCCAGCCCGGGCGGTCGCCGTTTCCGCCCGGTACGGTGTGGCTGGATTTGATCTATGCTTGCCGCGTCATGGGCAAGGTGATCGGCATCGATCTGGGTACGACCAACTCCTGCGTGGCGGTCGTCGAGGGGGCTACGGCGGGCACCGTTCACGACGTGAAGGTCATCCCGAACGCCGAGGGCGCGCGGACCACACCGTCGGTCATCGGCTTCCCCGCGACCGGCGAGCGCCTCGTGGGCCAGGTCGCTCGTCGCCAAGCCGTCACCAACCCCGAGCACACCGTCTACGAGGTCAAGCGCCTGATGGGGCGCAAGTTCAAGGACGACGAGGTGCAAAAGGCACGCGACCTCGTGTCCTACCGCGTCCAAGACGCGCCGAACGGTGACGCTTGGGTGAACGTTCGCGGCCGCGCGATGTCGCCGCCCGAGATCTCCGCGATGGTTCTCACGAACATGAAAGAGATCGTCGAGACCTACCTCGGCGAGCCGGTGACAGAGGCCGTCATCACGGTCCCCGCGTACTTCGACAACGCCCAGCGCCAAGCCACCAAAGACGCCGGCCGCATCGCCGGCCTCGAGGTCAAGCGGATCATCAACGAGCCGACGGCCGCCGCCCTCGCCTACGGTCTCGACAAGAAACAGGCCGAGGTCATCGCGGTCTACGATCTCGGCGGCGGCACGTTCGATATCACGATCCTCCAGCTCGCCGGCGGCGTGTTCAGCGTCAAGGCGACCGGCGGCGACACCCACCTCGGCGGCGTCGACTTCGATCAAAAGATCATCAACCTCCTCGCCGACGAGTTCGCGATGGAGAACGGCATCGATCTGCGCAAGGACCGCATGGCGCTCCAGCGCCTCCGCGAGGCCGCCGAGAAGGCGAAGCACGAGCTCAGCTCGTCGCTCGAGACCGCCATCAACGTCCCCTTCGTCGCCGTCTCGCCCAGCGGTGGCCCGCTCCACCTCGAGCGGACGATGAAGCGGAACGAGCTCGAGATGCTCTGCCAAGACCTCATCGAGCGCACCGTCGAGGCGTGCAAGCGTACGCTCGCCGACGCCAAGGTCGGGGTCGAGGGCATCAACACCGTCGTCCTCGTAGGCGGCATGACGCGGATGCCGAGCATCCACGCCGCGGTGAAGGCGTTCTTCGGCAAAGAGGCCAGCAAAGAGGTCAACCCCGACGAGGTCGTGGCCGTCGGCGCCGCGCTCCAGGGCGCCGCGCTCGCCGGCCAGATCGACGAGGTGCTCCTCCTCGACGTCACCCCGCTCTCGCTCGGCGTCGAGACGGGCGGCGGCGTGGCGACCAAGCTCATCCCGCGCAACACCACCGTCCCCGTCGAGCGCAGCGAGGTCTTCACGACCAGCGTCGACAACCAGAACTTCGTGCCCATCCACATCGTGCAGGGCGAGCGCGAGATGGCAGCCGACTGTCGCGACCTGGCGCACTTCGAGCTCACCGGCATCCCCCCGGCGCCGCGCGGCGTCCCGAAGATTCAGGTCACCTTCCGCATCGACGAGAACGGCATCCTCCGGGTCGAGGCCAAAGACCTGGGCACCGGCCGCGCGCAAGAGATCCGCATCACCGCTACGAGCGGGCTCTCGAACGACGAGGTCGATCGTCTCGTGCGCGAGGGCGACAAGTTCAAAGAGACGGACAGCCTCCGCAGAGAGCTGGCGCAGCTCCGCAACCAGGCCGAGACCCTCGTCTACACGACCGAGCAGGCGCTGGCGGGGTACGCCGACATCCTCGAGCCCGCCCTCGTCGACGAGGTCCGGACCGACGCTCACAACCTGCGCATGCTCCTCGACGGTGGCGGCGATCTGACGTCGCTGCGCGATGCCTACACGCGGCTCGAAGCAGCCTCGTTCAAGATCGCCGAGTCGATGTACGGCACCGGCGAGGGCTGAGCCCTTGTCGGTTCTGGTCGGCGAGTTCGAGATCTCCTCCGAGCTCCCGGCGCGCGGTCGCGAGGGGCCCTTCCGCGCCCTCCGCGCGCGGCGGTTGGGGGTGCACGGCTTCGCGCGGGATGCGACGGTGTACGTCGCGCAGGGCCCCGGCGCCGCGGCCGAGACCGCGCTCATCGAGCGGGCGCGCCGCGCGGTCGCGCTCTCGCACGCCGGCATCCTGCGCGTGCTCGCGACCGGGCGAGCGAGCTACGACGGCCACGAGGCGCCCTACGTCGTGTACGAGAGCTCGGAGGCCCCCCCCCTCTCCCTCCTGGCTCCGTCGGCCGAGGCCGTGCCGGGGGCGGTCGCGTGCGCCATCGGGGCCGCGATCGCCGACGTGCTCGATCACGCGCATCGCAAGGGCGTGCCGCACGGGGCGCTCGACGCCGAGCGCGTGCTCATCGGCGCCGACGGCGCGGTGACGATCGCCGAGTTTGCGCTGGAGCGCGCGGGGACGATCGCCGAGGATCTGGCCGCCCTCGCCGCGCTGCTCGGGCGGCTGGCTCGCCCGGGCGAGCCGCTCGGCGCGCTCGTCGGGTCGCTCGCGGCGGCCAACGCCAGCGCCAGCGCGAGCGCAGACGACTTCAGCGAAGCGCTCTCCGCGCTCGCGTTTCGGCTGAGCCCCGCGCCGGCGGGGAGATCGATCGGGGCGTGGGTCGCGGCCGCCCGGCCGGCGGCGCAGGCCGCGCCCGGCTACCGCGCGATCGCCGTCCTCTTGGCGGGCCCCGTCGAGGCGCTCGCGCCGGGCTTCGACGCGATGGAGGCGGCAGGGGCGCTCGTCGATCGGGCGAGCGGCGTGGGCGTCTTCACCGACGTAGCCGAGCCGGTCGAGGCCGCGCTCGCGCTCGCGCGTACGCTCGTCGCGGGGCGCGAGGTGGGTGCGGCGCTCGCGCTCGCCGCCACGGGGCCGGCCGCGCGCGCATTCGACGCCGAGCTCGCGCGTGTTCCTCCGGGTAGCGCGTGGCTGACCGCCGAGCTCGTCGAAGAGGCGCGGGCCGCCTTCCTGTTCTCTCCCGTGGGCGACGGCCGGCGCATCTTCGCGGCGGCGGGCGAGCGAGCGGTCGCGACCGCAGGCCGCTTCGTGGGCCGGTCCGCCGAGCTCGCTCGCCTCGCGCGGGCGCTCGGTGAGGCCGAGGCGGGGGGCCCCGTTCGGCTGACCGTGTCGGGGCCGGCTGGCATCGGCAAGACTCGCCTCCTCGCCGAGCTCGTGCGGCGTGCGAAGCGCGGGGGCGTGCGCGCCCACCTCCTCCGAGTCGGCAACGTGGCGCCGGCGCCGTTCGGTGTCGCCGAGGCGCTGCTCGTCGAGCTCGGCGGCTCGGCGCCCGACGCCGTCGGCGCGGCTTCGGTCGCGTACGTGCTCGAGGGCGTGGCGCGCGACGGCCCCGTCATCGTGGCCATCGACGACCTCGCGCTCGCCGACCCCGAGTCGCGCGAGCTCATCGACGCCGCTGCCGGGCTGCTCGCTCCCGGTACGCGGCTCCTCCTCGTCGACGCCGCGCGCGGCGAGGCCGAGGCGGGCACGAACGTGTTCGCGATCGGCGAGCTGCCTGACGACGAGATCGCTCAGCTCGTCGCCGCTCGCCTCGGTGCTCGCATCGTGCCTCCCGAGCTCTTCGAGCCGCTCGTGGCGCGCACCGGCGGGCATCCGCTGTACGTCGAGGAGGCGCTCCGCGAGCTCGTCGAGCAGGCGCTCGTCGAGGTCGACAGGGGCCTGGCCGTGCTGCGCCCGGGCGCCGAGGTGAGGCTCCCCGCTTCGCTCGAGGCGCTCGCGCGCGCGCGCGTGGCGGCGCTCAGCCCCCTCACGCTCCGCGTGCTGCGCGCCGCGGGGGTGTCGGGGCCCGGCGCCAAGCCCGACCGGATCGCCACCATCGCGGGGCTCCCGCCCGACTCGGCCTCCGAGATCGTCTGGCAGCTCGTCGACGGCGGCTTCGCGCGCCTCGACGAGGTGGGAGGCCTCCACCTCGCGTCCCTCCACCGCGACGCCGTCCTCGACGCCATGACCCGCGACGAGGTGGTGGCGCTCCACCTCGCGGCGGCCGGCGCGCTCGGTGGTGAGGCCTCTGCCGCCGATCTCGCCGCTCGCGCCGACCACCTCGAGCGCGCGGGTGACGAGCGTGAAGCGGCGCGGGTGCGGGCGGCCGCGGCGCGCGCGCTGGTCGCCACCGGTGCGCTCGCTCCGGCCGCCGCAGAGCTCGTCCGGGCGCTCGGCGCGCTCGACGCGCCGCTCGAGGTCGAGGCGGCGATCGAAGACCTCGCGCGCATCCGCGCGGGCTCTGGCATCCGCGTCGACGTCGAGCCCGCGCTGGCCCACGCGATCGAGATCATCGACACCGCCGCCGCGGAGCCGGTCCGCGCGGTCGCTCGTGTCAGGCTGGCGCGGATGCTACCGAACGCGCCCGAGAGCGCGTGGGTGCTCCTCGACACGGCCGAAACGATGAGCTTCGCCGATCACGACACCGAGCTCGCCCGCGCGCGCGTCGCGGTCGCGCGAGCGGCCACGACGCCGCTCCCCGGCCTCGAGAGCGCCCGCTTGCTCGCTGCCGGCGCCGAGCGCGACGCCGGCGCGCTCGAGGACGCGGCCGCCGTCGCGGTGGTCGCCGGTGAGCGCGAGCTCGCGCGTGCTCTGCTGGACCGACTGGGCGATACGCCTGTCTCGGCGCGCCGGCTGCGTGGCGAGCTCGCGGCGCTCGAGGGCGACGATCCAGAGGCCGAGCGCCTGCTGCATCTGGCCTGCGAGCGCGCGCGCGAGGCAGACGCCCAAGACGAGCTCGCCCGCGCCCGCCTCGCGCTCGGCGAGCTGTACGGGCGCCGAGGGGATGACGGTCGCAGCTTCGCCGCGTTCACCGAGGCCGCCCGCGCCGCGCGCGCCGCGGGGAGCGTCGATCTCGCGGAGCTCGCGGTGTTGCACCTCGATGCGCTGGCCGCGGCCCACGATCCGGCGCCACGCTGGTTGCAGAGGTCTCCGGGGCGGTGCCCCCCGAGGCGGCCTTGCGCGAGGCCGAGCACCTCGGGCACGCTGCTCTCATCGCGCGAATCCGTCGCGCCACGTCGAAGAGTGGAGGCGCGGCGTGACCGAGGCCGATGATCCGGTCCTCGAGGGGCTGTGGAAGAAGGTCGTCACCACGTGGGGCGAGGACGAGCGGCATCAAGCGTTCGTCGCCTACTGTCGCGAGGCCAAGTGCCTCGACGAGGCCGCGCGCCGCTACCGAAGCGTCGCCGAGGGCAACGAGGCTGGCATCGAAGGCGACGCCGAGGAGGTGGTGGCGACGGCAAAGAAGCGCCTCGCCGGCGTCGCGACGATCGCCGTCGCGACGCTCGAGGCCGACCGTACGGAGCCCGGCGCGGTGCGCGAGCACCGCATCGTGCGGTGGGTCGCCTACGTGGTGTTCGTCTTGCTGCTGGTGCTGCTGGCGTACGCGCTGTCGCCGGCGCTCCGCGATTGACGCGCGCGCTCAGAGACCAGAGCGGCTCAGGACCCGCTCTCGGCGAGCTTGCGCTCGAGCGCTTCGAGGTGCGCCCGCACCTGCGGATCCGCGTCGCGCTGCGCTTCGATCTTGCGGACCGCGCTCATGACGGTGGTGTGATCGCGGCCGCCGAAGGCGCGCCCCAGCTCGGGGAAGCTGCACTTCAGGCGCTGCTTGCAGAGGTACATCGCGACGTGCCTGGCGAACGCGACCGTCTTGTGACGGTCTTTCGAGACGAGGTCGCTCGAACGGATGTGAAAGTGGTGGCAGACGAGGCGCTGGATATCCTCGACGCTCATCGACTGCGGTTTGTGCGCCGACGCGAGGGCGAGCTCGCCCTTGGCGAAGCCGATGTCGACGGGCCGGCCGGTGAGCGACGACTTCGCGCCGAGACGGATCAAGGTGCCCTCCAGCTCCCGGACGTTGGAGCGGATCACCTGGGCCAGGTACAGCGCCACGTCGTCTTCGAGGGCGATGCCCTCGAGCGCCGCCTTGTTTCGCACGATCGCGACCCGTGTCTCGAGCTCGGGCACCTGGATGTCGGCCACGAGGCCCCACGAGAACCGCGAGACCAGCCGCTCTTCCATCCGCTCGAGGTTCTGCGGGTACTTGTCGCTCGTGACCACGATCTGCCGATCTTGGCCGTGGAGCGCGTTGAACGTGTGAAAGAACTCTTCTTGGGTCTGCTCGCGGCCTGCGAGAAACTGGATGTCGTCGACCAGCAAGAGGTCGCACTGCGAGCGGTAGCGCGCCCGGAACTCATCCATCTTCTGGTGCTGGATCGCGTGGATGAACTCGTTGGTGAAGCGCTCGGCCGAGACGTAGACGATCCGCGCCGCAGGCCGGTCGCTCAGCATGCGGTGCGCGATCGCCTGCATGAGATGGGTCTTGCCGAGGCCGGTGCCGCCGCACATGAAGAGCGGGTTGTAGCGACGGCCGCCTGCGGCGGCCACGGCGGCCGCGTGCGCGAGCTGGTTCGAGGGGCCGACCACGAAGCTCGCGAACGTCTGCTTGGGGTTCAGGTCGGCGAGCGCGACGCAGTGGGTGGTCCGAGGAAGCGCGGGCGCCTGCCGCACCGGCTCGGGCGTGGGGGGTGCGTCGGAGGGGCGGACGTGGATGGCCCGGGGCCGCACTGGCGGAGCCGTGAGACCGGCCGCGATGGGCCGCGGGAGCTGCGGATCGAGGAGCCAGACGACCTGTATCGAAAAGCCCGTGAGGTCCCGCAGGCGCGCCGTGAGGGTCGGCAAGAAGTTGAGCTCGATCCACTCCTGGACGAACTCGTTCGTCGCCCGGAGCGTGAGCACACCGTCGGTCAGGTCGTCGAACTGGACGCCCGCGAACCACGTGTCGAACGTGGCTGGCGACAGGCTCCGGGTGAACGCGACCGCGTCATCGAATGCCTGAGGAGGCGAAATGCGCCCGGTCACGCGCGGACCTGCCGAAGGGATCGCCGTTCCAGCGGGTGACACTGGCTCGACGGAATCTGAGCGGTAGTAGGCCATGAACCAGGAACCTCAGCTTCTCCACATGCCTGAACGCATCCGACTTCGCCTATCATCTAGCTGAAATCACAGGGCAATTGGCCGCTGGTAGCGAGCCCCCGCGGGGCTCGTGAACAGGTTATCCACAGGCGATGCTCCACCCTCTCCGTTGCGTTCCTCGAGGAAACGTCGGACTGCGTCAGCGATGGTCGCCCCGCTACCGATCAGGGATGCCCACCCCGATCGACCGACCGGAGGGGGCCAGAGCCCAGCAGATGCAGCGGAGCTGCGCCCGCCGCGACGACGACGCCGTCACGAGGGGCACTTTCGGAGGTACCACCGAGCGAGCCCGGGCGTCCATCCCCAACTTGCCGGTCGGTGGTAACACATTGATTACTTTGTGATATTTGCTTGCTCGCCCCGTATTTTTGCGGCAAATCGGCTAGCCTGTTGCAGCTAACCTTTTGAAATGAATCATGGTTCCTTGGTGGGCGGGGCTCTTCTGCGGCGGACTCGCGCAGAAAACCCAGACGAAGGCCACGTCAAGGGTAATTATCACCAGTTGTTCTAATGGCTTACGGGCTGCTGATGGCGACTTCCGCCGCATCGCCTCCGGCGCCTTGGCTCGGTGTGTCATCGCGACCGGGTTTTCTCGCGTCAAGCAGTAATATTGCTTTGATATCAACTGGTTGAGATTCGTAACCGCCTTGTCCTGCTTCCGGCACGAACCTGACTGTATCGTCGCCAAGTCGGCACGCGTTCCTTACAGCGGTGTCAGCCCTCTGGGGCGTTCCGCGACATGTCCGATCCAGGGCTCGGGCGGTGCGATCCAATCCTTCGCCATCGCAGTGAAGTTGGCCGGATCCGCTCGAAGCAGATAGGGCCGGCGCATGTCTCTTCGTCCGCGGTTTTGGACAATCCCAGGCGCCGCCGCGCTCGGGATCGCGCTCGTCGGCGCACCCGCGGCGGCCGAGGAAGCTGGGGACAAGAGCCCCCTCGTGACGGCCGACACCCCCGTTCCGTTCGGCTTCAACTACGGCGAGGTCGAGACGACGCGCGCGCTCGCGTTGGGTGGCGCCATGCGCGCGGCCGGCAACGGTACGACCAGCCCGTTCCTCAACCCGGCCAACATGACCCTGTCTCGCCTCTACCACATCGAGGCGCTCGCCACGGTCGTGCCCGAGTTCGGTCGACAAGTATACGGTGGTGTCATCGTCGATTCGATCACCAACAAGCTGGCCGGCGGCATCGCCGTGACCGGCGGCTTCCTCGACCTGGGCGACGCCGCGACCAGCCTCGACCGCTCCTGGATCGACGTTCGTCTCGCCCTCGCGTATCCGATCGCTGACATCTTCAACATCGGTATCGGCGGTCGCTACTTGAAGCTGACGCAAGACGGCCTCGGGCCGCTCGGCGACAGCAAGGCGTCGGGCGGCCTCAAGGACCCCGAGGGTGACGGCCGGCTCTCGATCGTGAACCTGCCGACCTTCGACGCCGGGGTGACGCTCCGCGTGGCGGAAATCATCAACATCAGCGCCGCCGGGCAGAACCTGACCTACCCGAACAACGGGGCCATGCCGACGACGTTCGGCGGGGGCGTGGCGGTCGCGACCGAGGACTTCACGATCGAGGCCGACGGCATCGCCGACTTCAACTCGTACGAGAACCCGAGCGCGCGCGTGATGGCGGGCGGCGAGTATCTCTTGCTCGACCACGTGCCGCTCCGCCTCGGCTACCGCTACGATCAAGGCGCCGACTCGCACGCCATCTCGGGCGGCGTCGGTTACATCGCGCGTGAGTTCATGATCGAGGCCTCGGTGCGCCGGACGCTCATCGGCCCCGAGGCGACGACGCTCGTCTTCCAGGTCGGCTACTTCCTCGAGTCGAGCGGCCTCACCGCATCCCCGGACGAACCGGCGCCGTGACAAGATAGGCCGATGCTCGGCCTGCTGACGCCGTCGGACCCCGCGTGGGCGAAACGCGCCGCCCAGTCGCTCGATCGCGTGCTCGTCGACCACGCCCACTGCGAAATGAAGGCGGCGTCGAACGCGCTCGCGCTCGCCGCGCGTTGCTCTCCGTGGCCCCGTGTCGTTCGGAGCCTGGTCGCCCTCGCCGAAGAAGAGCTCGCGCATTTCGGTCGCGTCCTCGACGAGCTCGACCGGCGCGGCCTCGCCCTCGGCCCGCCGGAAGAAGACTTCTACGCCGCCGAGCTGCGCCGCCAGGTCGCGGCCGCTCGCACCAAGCGCGACCTCGCCGACGTCGTCGCGGATCGGCTCCTCGTCGGAGCCCTCATCGAGGCGCGGTCGTGTGAGCGCTTTCGCCTCTTGCGCGACGAGCTCGGCGCCACCGCCCACGAGCTGGCGCCGTTCTACGACGAGCTCTTCGCGGCCGAGGCCAAGCACTACTCCGACCTGGTCGAGCTGGCGGCGCTGGTGATGGGGGCAGAGGCGCCGGCGCGCTCGCGCTTCGCCCAGCTCGCCACGATCGAGGCCGAGATCGTGCGCGGCCTCACGGGCACCGCGGCCATTCACGGATAGAGGCGCGCGAGAGTGACCCCCTTCGACCTCCTCGAGCTCGACCGCCTGGTCTCTGCGTCGCGCGCCCGCGTCCGATCGTGGCGCCGCGGCGGTCATGTCGGTGATCCGCCCGCGATCGAGCGAGCGGCGAGCGCGAAGGCCACGTACGACGACCTGCGCGGCATCACCGGCGATCCGGTCGCGCCGCGGCTGGCGGAGCACGTGGCCGCGCTCGCCGTCGATCGCGTGACGATCGCCGACGAGGCGAGGGCGATGACGGCTCGTCGCGTGGCTTCGGAGAGCGCCGCTGCCCCGGGCGTGTCGGTGGCGTCGGCCGCTCGCAGCGTGCTCGAGGCGCGGACGAACCGCGACGTCCGCATGCGCGAGCTGGCCCTCGTCGCGCGGCCTGCGCACGAGGCCGCTCGCGTGTGGGTCGACCGTCGCCGCGAGGCGGCGCGGCTCCTCGGCCTCGACCTCGCCGCGATCGAGCACGCGCCGTTCACGCCGCCGGGCATCGCGTCGCTCGCCGAAGCTGCGCTCGCCGCCACCGACGGCGCCTCCGGCGAGATCGCGGGCGAGCCGATCGTCGGGCTGCTCGACCGAGCCGTCGCCGCCGACGCCGGTGAGGGCTGGCCCGCGCGCATCACCGCGCGCTTCACGCGCGAGGTGTTCGGCAAGGGCCCGCTCTTCGACGGGGTCGCGATCGATCTGGGCGAGCTGCCGCCCGCGCTCGGGGCCGCCTCGTTCGCGCGTGTGCTCGCCCGGGCGGGGCGTGAGCTCTCGGCTCGTGATCGGCCGGCCGGCGTCCCGTTCGCGGTCGCCCGCGACGCGTTCGATCTCCTCGAGGCGCGCCGCGGCGCCCTGTTCGCGGGCCTCTTGCTGGAGCCGGCCTTTCACGCGCGACGCCTCGGCCTCGGGGCCGCCCGCGCGCGTGAGCAAACGAGAAAGGTCGCGCGCGCCGCGCTCGTGTGGGTCCGCGTCGCGGCGCTCCGCGCGCTCGCGTGGTCGACCCTGGTCGCCGGCGGGCGCAGCGACGCGTATCCCGATATCGTCGAGCGGTGCCTCGGCCGCCCGCTGAGCCCCGATCTTTGCGCGGTGTTTCCGCTCGCGTCGCCCGAGAGCGCGCTCGCGCTCGCGGGCATCTTCGCGGCCACCGGCGATCGCGTCGTCTACCGCGAGCGCTTCGACGAGGACTGGTTCGAGAACCCGCGCGCGCACGAGGCCCTGCGTCACGAGCACCACGCGGCGCGCCCGGGCGATCTCGGGCCCGAAGCCCGCGCCGCGGCGCTGGGCCCGGCACCGGGCGCATCGCAGGCCCCATCGCAGGGCTCGGCGCTGGAGCGGACGCTCGCCGAAGCTCTCGCATGGTGATACCGTCGCTGATCGCCACGACGTGAATCGGTACGGGATCCCCATCAACGACTTGCCTGCGCACTGCCTCGACGCCGTCGACGCCGCCGAGCGCGCGCTCGCCCGGACGCTCATCGTCCGCGAGGGGCACGCCCTCGCCGCGATCGTGCCCATGTCGGACCTCGATCGCATCGACCCACCGGATCCGGCCGCGAACGGCACCGACCCGCTCATCGGTATGTGCGGCACCTGCAAGCACGACGAGTTCGTCGATTCGCTCTCGGCCGATCTCGACACCACGTCGCTGTGGCATCGGCCCCCTCGCATCCCCTGAACGCGCCGTGCCCTACCTCCTCGACACGTCGACCCTGGCCGAGGCGCTCCGAAGCGCGCCCTCGCGATCCTTCGTGCGCAGGTTGGCCTCGATCCCG
>CALKVR010000761.1 GCA_938004815.1 uncultured Polyangiaceae bacterium
CCCAGTCGACCGCGGCCCCGGGGCGGTTCGCGGACGACCGCGCCGACGAGCTCGCCCGTTGGGAGAGCAAGGTGGGCGCGCAGGTGATGGGCGGGCTCAAAGACGAAGCGGCGACGGTCGTGGTGTTCTTTCTCCACTCGAACCTCTCGGGGAGCGGGCTCGACCCGAAGCTCGTCGTCGGCATCCTCGAGCGCGCCGCTGCGTCGGCGTTCCCCGGCGGCGCAGCGCTCGCCAACCTCGCGCGCTATCTCCAGGGGGCGCACAGCTCGTCGGCCCAGGAGCTCGCGGCGCGGACGCTCTCGCTGCTCGGCGCCGAGTCGGCTCGCGTCGACGCGTTCACCGCCGTCATCACCCCGACGCTTCAGTCGCTCCAAGACGACTTTGCGTTCGTGGCTCAGCAGATCATGCTCAGCGGGGTCCGCTCGACCTGAGCTTGTCGAGCGCCGTCGCGATCGACAAAACGACCTGATCGGCCTCGTCGACCGCGAGCCACCAGTGCGGCGAGAAACGCAGGTAGCCGTCCGGCATCGCGCAGGCGATGCCGAGGGCGTCGATCTCGCGGTAGAGATCCGTCACCGCGACCCCGTCGGGCGGCAAGAAGCAGAGCGAGCCGCTCCGCGCGGTGGCCCTCGCCCCCCGCACGCTCGTGAGCCCGAGCTCGACGGCGCGCGGCTCGAGCGCGTCGTGGATGGCCTGAACGTGGGCGAACACCTCGGCCACGCCGAGCGCGAGGATCAAATCGAGCGCAGCCTCGAGGGCCACGAACGACGCCGCCGCCAGGTTCGCGCCCTCGACGAAGCGGATGCTCGCTCTGAACGGCTTGTCGTAGCGGAGCTTTCCGGGCCCCTCGAAGAGAAAGTCGATCGGCTCTTCGACCGAGAGCCAAGAGACGGTGCGGGGGACGAGATCGCGCGCGGCGTCGGCGCTCGCGTAGACGAAGCCTGCGCCCTCGAGCCCCATCAGCCACTTGTGCGAACCGCACGCCAAGAAGTCGATGCCGTCGGCGCGGACATCGACCGGCACCATGCCGCACGCCTGCACCGCGTCGACGAACAGCCGCGCGCCCGCAGCTCGGCAGAGCGCCGATATCGCGGCGAGCGGCGTGCGGTAGCCGGTCTGAAACTGCACGGCGCTCACGGCGACGAGCCGGGTGCGAGAGGCCGCCAGCGCCTGCTCCAAGTCGGCGAGCAGCCCCGCCTCGTCGCTGACGAAACGACGCCCGTCGAGCCGGACGACCTCGAGCCCGAAGAGCTCGGCCGCGCGCAGCCAGGGCAGGACGTTCGCCGGGAACTCGCCATCGAACACCACGATGCGGTCGCCGGGTGCATACGAGAGCGATAACGCGACGTCGCCGATCCCGCGGCTCGTGTTGTGGGTCAGCGCGACCTCGTCGGCCTGCGCGCCGATGAGCGCCGCCAGCTTGCCGCGTAGACGATCGCGCTGAGCGGCCCACGTGGGGTACGCCGCGGCGCCGCGCTTGCCGTAGTCGGTGAGCATGCTCGCCACCGCGCGCCTCACGACCGCCGACGGCGGCGAGATGCCGGCGTGGTTCATGTAGACGAGCGAAGCCTGCCCGCTGAAAAGACGAAAATCACCGAGCGCAGGCTCGAGCTCGCGCGCGCGCGGGACGAGCTCGGGCGGCTCAATCAATCTGTGGCCCCTTGATCCCGAGCTCGACGAAGCGCGTGTTCGGAAAATTCTTGGAGCAAGTCTCGAGCTGCCACTCGCCCTTGAAGAGGACGACCGGGTTATTGTGCACGTCGAGCGCGCCGTACCCGAAGAGGAGATCGTCCAGCCTCGAGAGCGGCAGCGGCTCGCCCTCGGCCCAGCGCGCCAGGTTGTACGAGAGGCGCTCGAGCCTGACCTCGGCGCCGTACTCGGCCGAGAGGCGGTGGCGCACGACCTCGAACTGCAGCTCGCCGACCGCGCCGACGATCGCGTCGCCCTCTCGCCCCTCGGGCGGCCGAAAGAGCTGGATGCTGCCCTCTTGTGCGAGCTGGTCGAGGCCCTTCTTGAGCTGCTTGCGCTTCAGCGGGTCGAGCATCACGACCCGCGCGAAGTGTTCGGGCGGAAACTGCGGGAGCGGATCGAACGCGAGGTCGGCGCCGTCGGTGATGGTGTCGCCGATGAGGAAGATGCCGGGGTCGAAGACGCCCATGATGTCGCCGGCGAAGCCGTCATCGACCACGGTGCGGTCCTGCGCCAAGAAGTGCGTCGGGTTGGTCAGGCGGATCTCGCGCCCGAGCCTGACGTGGCGCACCTTCATGCCGCGCTCGTACTTGCCCGAGCAGACCCTCACGAACGCCATGCGGTCACGGTGTGCGCGGTCCATGTTCGCTTGGATCTTGAAGACGAACGCGGTGAACCGAGAGTCGTCGGCGGGGATATCGCCGGTCGACGCGTGGCGCGGCGCCGGCGGCGGCATCATCTCGACGAAGGCATCCAAGAACTGGGGCAGGCCGAAGTTGGTGAGCGCGCTGCCGAAGAACATCGGCGTGACCTCGCCACGGGCGAGCTTCTCGCTGTCCAGCGCGTCGCCGGCCGCCTCCAGGAGCTCGATCTCGTCGCGGGCTTGCTGGAGCGCGACCGGGTCGATGATGGTCTCGAGCTCGGGGGCGTCGATCGAGAAGCTCCGCTCGGGCGCGCGCTCGGCGCCGTGCGCCACCTGCTCGAACAAGATCACCCGCTTCTCTACG
Organism: uncultured Polyangiaceae bacterium; assembly: GCA_938004815.1. GTDB lineage: Bacteria > Myxococcota_A > Polyangia > Polyangiales > Polyangiaceae > Xiheicaenibacterium. The sequence continues at coordinate 2,697 of CALKVR010000761.1, forward strand.
CGGTGGTACACGCCGTGAAAGCGGTTGCCCTCCAGGATTGGCCACGTCATCGGGTACACGCCGATGCCGAGCACCTCTTCGACCTCTCCCACGAGCTCGAACGGGTCGCGGCCCGGCCGGTCGACCTTGTTCACGAAGGTGAAGATCGGCATGTGCCGCATGCGGCACACGCGAAAGAGCTTCTTGGTCTGCGGCTCGACGCCCTTGGCACAATCGAGGAGCATGACGGCGGCGTCAGTCGCCATGATCGCGCGGTAGGTATCCTCGCTGAAGTCGGCGTGACCAGGCGTATCCACCAGGTTGAGCATCCGCCCCTGGTAGGGGAACTGCAGGACGCTCGAGACGATCGAGATCCCGCGCTCGCGCTCCATCTCCATCCAGTCGCTGACGGCGTGGGCGCGCGCCTTCTTCGCCT
>CALKVR010000762.1 GCA_938004815.1 uncultured Polyangiaceae bacterium
CCGCGATGAGGTTCTGCAGCACGCCGCATTCCTTGATGGAGGCGGCCAGCTCGGTGAGGCTCATCTGCGGCTTGCCGCCCGGCGCAGGGCTGGGCGTGCGTGCCTGGTAGTCGACGGAAAGGACCAGCTGGTTGAAGGGGATGTAGGTGCGCGGCGAGGCCTCGATGATGGCCTCGACTTCCGCTTTGGAAATCTTCATGGGTGCTCCTGATGGATGGACGCCGGACGCGGCGGGATGCCTCGTCCGTGAGTCCAGGTTCTCACCCGCCGGCGCTTCATCAAGGGCACGCGCGGCTGCCCCCCCGCAGCGGCGCGCGAGCTCGGTCGTCAATCCGCCGAGGCCACATCCGACGTCGAGCCCCCTGAACGAGCGCCCGAGTCGACGTGTCATATCCACGATCTCGTCGACCTCTTCCCGCTTGACGAAGGAGAACTGATCGCCGCTGCCCAGGCGGTCTCTGCCGAGCACATCACTTAGGACGTCCCGGAACAACGTTGTCCCCCTCAACCGGTGATACACGGCATCATAGAGGTCGGCCGCGTTCAGTCGTTCCTTCATCTACTCACCGAGCGCGAAGATACCTCGAATGAGCCGCACGCCCCGACGTCTTCTGGCCCACCGGGATGCGTGGCGGCGACGCCGGCAGGTTGGGCTGTGGCGGGTTCGCCGCCGGCGAAAGAGCGCACGCGTTGCTGATGAGTTCGAACTTACACGGCGTGCTGCAACAGTGACACGATCGCCATCATCGCTTCGCAGGCGATCGGCTGGCTCCCAACGGCCATCGGGGCGAGAGGATGTGGAGGAACGCGGACTCAGAAGAGCGCCGCGTTGACGCGCAGCTACTGACGGATCGACAACCAAGTTGCCGCCCGAGCTTCTACGCCGACATTTCTGTCAGCTTGCAGAAATCGACGCCGAAGACGCTCGACGGAAGCTACCCCGTGCCCTCGGACCGATCGCCCGCGGGCAAGCGCAGGCGAAAACGCGTGCCGCCTCGCTCGGGCGCCTCACACGCAATGGTGCCGCGGTGGGCCTCGACGATCTCGCGCGTCACGGCGAGGCCGAGGCCGGTGCCCTGCTCTTTGGTCGTAATGAACGGCTCGAAGATCGTGGCTCTCAGCTCGTCGGGGATTCCGGGGCCGGTGTCTTCGACCGACACGTCGACGCCGCCCGCGGGCGCCGGCTCGACGCGAACGAGGATCTCGCCGCCGTCGTAGATCGCCTCTCTCGCGTTGCGCACCAGGTTGAGGAGCGCCTGCCGAAGGAGGCCCTCGTCCACCGCGATCACGGGCACGTCGTCGGCCACCTCGACCCGGCCCGCGATCCCCGCGCGGTCGAGCTCGGGCTTGAGGAACGCCATGAGCTCGACCGCGATCTCGCCGACCGCCTCGGGCGCGAGGGTCGGAGCCGGGCGGCGTGCCATGCCCAGGTACTGCTCGGAGATACGCGAGAGCCGCGCCGCCTCCGCTTTGATGGCCGCCACGAGCTCACGCTGCTCTTTCAGGTCGCCGCCCTCGGCGATCTCGCCCTCGAGGAGCTCGAGGTTCAGACCGATGGCAGAGAGCGGGTTGCGGATCTCGTGGGTGATGCGAGCGGCCATCTTGCCGACGGTCGCCAAGCGCTCGGCCTTCACGATCTCGGCCCGCGCGTCGCGAATGGCTTCGACCATCGTCTCGAACGTCCGGGCGAGCTCGCCGATCTCGCTCGAGTCGGCCGCCACCGGCCGCGGCGTGAGATCGCCGCCCGCGACCGTCTCGGCGCGCGCGGTCACGGCCGAGAGGGGGCGCAGCACCCGCCGGGCGTAGAGCGAGAGCGCGACACCGACCAACAGGGTGAGCACGCTCGTCCCGACGAGGAGCTGAATGGCGCGGGCCTCGCGAGCGCGCTCGGTCAGCACCTCGGTCGCGCTCTCGATGCGGCCCTTCATGGCGCGGAGCCGCGACGACGTGTCCGCCTCGCGCTTCACGATCTCGGCCTGGATGCGATCGCCGGCCGGCTTGTCGCCGGTCGCGAGCGCCTCGAACAAACGGCCGAACGTGTCGCCCTTGACCTCGGTCTCGAGGGCGCCGAGCTCACGCGCCACGTCGGCGCGAAGCTTGGCCGCGTCGGGATCGGTGGCCTCGATGCCCTCGGCGATCTTGCGCGCGGCCGCGAAGGTGATGGGCCGCGCGCGCCGCGCCGTCTCGATCCACTCGCGCACGTCGCTCGGGTTCTTGGCAGCGGTGACGTGGTTCAGCTGCGTCGCGAGCACGTTCTGCTCGGCGAGCGCCTGGCCGATCTGGAGCTGGAGCGGGACGAGGCTCGAGCGCAAGAGCTCGGCCTCTCTCGCGGCGACGCGCATGTCGCGAACCCCGAGGCTCATCGTGAGCGCGAACGCGACGAGGAGCACGAGGTAGCTCGCGAGGAGACGGGTGGCGATCGTCCCTCGGCGCGGCGGTCGACCGGTCATCCCTCGAGCCCGAGGCCGCGCGCGAGCCACGTCACGAGGTCTTCGGCGTTCGCGCCCGCGGCGCGCAGGCGACGCAAGCTGGACGCACACCCGGTCACCACCGTCCCGCCGCCGAGACGCTCGTGCTCGAGGGCACGTGCTCGCGCGGCACCGCGCGACGCCTCGGGGAACGTGAACGGCAGCATGCCGCCCGCCCCCGAACAATCGGCGCGCTCGCGCGCGCGCTCGAACTCGGCGGGCGGAGCGCCCGCGACCCGCTCCAGGAGGCGCCGCGGCTCTTCGAACCGACCGAGCCCGCGGCCGAGCTGACAAGCGTCGTGGTACCGCGGCGGCGCGCCACCGACCGAGGTGAACCGCGACTCGTTCGCGTACGCGAGATCGACGAGCAAGCGGGAGCCGATGACGGAGACCCCGGCGCGGCCGTACTCGACCTGGAGCGCGCGGGCGCAACCCGGATCGACGACCACCACGTCGCTCGCGGTCGCCACGTCTTCGGCGAGCGCGGCCGCGCTCCGACGAAAGCCGGGCTCGTCGCCGGCGTGTAGCGCCGGCAGGCCGCAGCACTTGTCGACGACGCGAACGCTCCGGCCGAGCAGCGCCTCTGCCACCGCCTTGGCCTGACGCGCGACCGCCGCCTCGCGCGTCAGGTACCCGCAGCCCACGACCAGCGCGGCGGTGGCGTTCGGATCACCCCCGAGGGCGCGCGCGGCCTCCGGGAGCGCGGCCTCTACCTCGCGCGCGCGCTCGAGCCCGCGCGTGGCGCCTGGCGGGTGCGCGCCGCGGGCTCGGAGCTCCGCGCGGGCGACGTTCAGCGTCGCGCTCACGTCGTTCTTGTGGTCACACCGCTCGCGACAACCGAAGCAACCCGTGCACGCCCACGCCGGGGCGGCGTGCTCGACGTCGATGGGGACGTCGCCGCGAGCAGCGAAGTAGGCCATCGACATCTTTCCCCAGGGCGTGAGCGTCTCGCTCGGCTCGGCGTTCGAGACGGGGCACGCCGCGCGACAGAGCTTCGGGCAGTAGACGCACTTTTCGAGCGTCTCGACGCGCTCTTCGAGGACGGGGAGTCTCGGCAGGCTGGTCATCGCTCGGCGTCAGTCGGTGTTGGGCTCCGGCCGGCGGACGGGCTTGCGCTTCAGGCGCTCGGCGCGCGATGGCGCCGATCGCGGGGCCGCAGCGGCGTCGGGGTCGGCCTCGACGCTCGGCTGGGCCAGCCGACGCGACACTCGTGCTCGGTCTGCGGCAGCCGCACCACGAACGTCGCGCCCTCGGGCGACGAATCGACGCTGACGGTTCCGTGATGCTCCATCGCGATCTTTTTCACGATCGAGAGCCCCAGGCCGGTGCCGCCGGCCTTGCCGCTGGTGACGAACGATTTGAACAGCCGGTGGCGGATCTCTTCCGGGATGCCGCGCCCGGTGTCGGCGACCGTGATCACCAGATCGTCGCCGTCGCGCTCCACGCGCAGCCTCAGGACGCCGCCCCGATCGCCCATCGCCTCGATGGCGTTGCGGAGGAGGTTGCCGAGGAGCCGCTGGATCTTCACCTCGTCGAACCGGGCGAAGCCGCGATCCTTCAGCTCCATGGTCAGGCGGATCTTCGTCCCCTCGATCTCGCGCAGGATCTGCTGCTCGAGGTCGCCGAAGTACTTCTCCAAGAAGACCTTGCGGATCAGGATGGTGCGCTCGCCGCGCGCGAACTCGAGGACCTCGCGCTGCATGGAGGCGATGACGTCGAACTGGAGGGCGATGGCCTGCGCTTGCTCGGCGCGCGTCTTCGGGTCCTCGTTGCGGGCCATCAGCTGCACGTAGCCGCTCACGACGCTGAGGGGCGTCTTGAGGTCGTGCATGACGCCTGAGAGGAGCCGCCCGATCGACGTCAGCCGGTGGCTGCGCTCGCGATCGAGGCGCTCGAGGTACAGCCGAACCGCGGTAGACGCGTTCGCCGAAATCAGGCGGAGGAGCGCCCGTGCGTCTTGGGAAAAGCCGCCCGGTCGAGTGGCGTTGTAGAGGCCCAGAGCGCCGATCGGCGTATCGTCGGGCCCCTCGAGCGGCATCGCGATCGCGCTCTTTACATGGAGGCCGAGCAGCGACCCGATGCGGCTCGACAGCGGGGGGGTCTGCGACGACGAGCTCTCGGCAGGGGGGAGGTGCTGCGCCTCGTTGGTGCGCATCGCGAGGCCCACGATGCCCTCCCCACGCCGGACGCCGATCCGCCGCACCTCTGCCGGCTGACCGCGCGAAGAGTCGATGAAGTAGAGAAAGACGCCGTCCTCGCCCTCGTCGACCATGAGCCCGCCCGCGCTCGCCCCGCACGCGCGCGCGGCCTCGCTGACGACGGCGCGGGCCAGATCCTCGAACGTCGAGGCGCGGGCCATCGAGCTCTCGAGCTCGAACAGCAGCTTGAGGTCGGCGACCCGGTGCTCGAGCTGCTCCTTGGTCTCGACGAGCTGCATGTTCTTCTGGATGACCGACAAGAACAGGCGCGAGTTGTCGATCGAGACTGCGGCCTGGGTGGCGAGCGCGGTCAGCAGCTCTTCGTCGTGTTGCGAGAACTCGTCGAACGTGCTCGGCAGGGCGCAGCGCTTGTTGAGCACCTGGATGACGCCGATGGTGCGCCCCACGTGGTTTTTCATCGGGGCGGCCAAGACCGACCGCGTGCGGTAGCCCGTCATCTCGTCCCAGTGGCGCGAGAAGCGGCGGTCGCGGTACGCGTCTTTGATCCGGATCGTCTGGCCGTACTTGGCCACGTGCCCGGCGACGCCGCCCCCGACCGGGAGCTCGATGCTCTTGGCCTCGTCGCCGATGATGATGCGCGAGAGCAGGCGTTGTCGGTGCTCGTCGAGCAGGTAAAGCGTGGCGCGATCGGCCTCGAGCAGATCGGCGATCTTGCGAAGGATGAGCTCGAGCAGCTGATCGAGGTCGAGCGTGCTGCCGAGGGCGAGCCCGACGTCGCGCAGCGCTTTGACGGTGCGCTCGGAGCGCTGGAGCAGGGCGTCGAGCTCGGCGACCTTGGCCTCGAGCTCGGCCGATCGACGCAAGAGGTGCTCACCCCGGCGGCCGCTCGGCGGCTGCCGATCCGAGGACGGAGGCTGAGGTGGGGTCGTGCGACGCTCGGCGCGTCGCTCGACCTCGCGCTCAGCCGCCGCGTGCTTCACCGCGCCGTTCTTCGGCAAAGCCGCCTTCACCCCGCGCTTCGCGCGGGGGGGAGCGGCCTTGGCGACACGAGGGGGCACCGCTCGACGGTACGGTGGTCCGTAGCCTTCGTCCACCGCTTCCAAGGGGCTGGGTGGGAGCGCTATCATCCGCCGCTACGCTCTTCGAATGGCTCTGAAGCAGGCTCACGTGACGGTTCGCGGGCGCGTCCAAGGCGTCTTCTTTCGTGCGTCCGCGCAACGAGAGGCGAAGCGTCTGGGCCTCACCGGCTGGGTGCGCAACCGCCCCGACGGTGCGGTCGAGCTCTGCGTCGAGGGCGAAGAAGAGGAGCTGAAAGAAATGCTCTCGTGGGCCAACCGCGGTCCGAGCGCCGCACGCGTCGAGAAAGTCGACGTTCGATGGCGCAGTTACGTCGGTGATTTCGCCGAGTTCCGTATTACGGATTGAGTCGCCCGGCCCAAGCGTAGCAAGGTTGCCGAGCTGGCGAGGTCGTCTCGCTCGATGGCGTCGTACCCATGAGCTCACCCCCCCGGCCCCCTTCACCTGCGGTGAGGGGGGTGACCAGAGTCGCGACGCTCGCCCTCACCGCGGCGATGTTCGTGAGCGCAGCGTCGCAAGCCGCCCCCCCGGCGGCGTCGGCGTCCGCCTCGGCGGCGCCCACTACGGCGGTGCCGGCGCTGCCCGCGGACGCCGAGCTGCCGGCGTTGCCCGAGCTGCCCCCCATCAAGCCCGAGCCGATCGACGCCGAGGCGCAAAAGGAGCTCGACCGCGTCCTGGGCAAGCTGGTGAGCGAAAAGGCCGACATCCGAGAGGACGCGGTCAAGGACATCGCCGCGGCCGATCCGAAGCTCGTCGGCGCGATCACGGCGCGCTTGCAGGCGATGCGCGAGACCATCGACAAGGGCGGCGCTGGGCGCGTGCTCGAGGCCGCGCGCAAGGCTGCGCGCGACGCGCAGAAGGGCAAGAAGGGCAAGAAGGGCAAGAAGGGCGACGACGACGCCGAAGACGATTGGCTCACGTTCATGCTCGAGCGCCCCGCGCCCAAGGACGAAGACTGGCGCAACATGGTCGAAATCCTCGGCATGGTGAGGATGCTGACCAACATCGGAACCACCCCGGCGGTACGACAGATCATCCAGCTTCGCGCGAGCTACGGCGAGATGATCCGCCTCGATCTCTCGCGCGCCGTCGCCAAGCTCAAGGACAAGGCCGTGCCCGCGCTGCTCGAAGCGAAAAAGCACGACGCGGTCGTGGTTCAGCGGTTCGCCTCTCTCGAGCTCGACCGGCTCGGCCGCGCTATCCCCGGTGAGGCGGTGGGCACGACCGACCCCGACGTGCTCGCCGACGTACTGCGCGCGTTCGGGTACGTGCGCGACGTCGACGCGGTCGGCGTGTGCCTCAGCTTCGCCAACCACGAGCGCAAGAAGGTGCGCGAAGCGGCGCGGCAGGCGATCGCGGGGATCGGCGAGCCGGCGCGCTGGCAGCTGCGCGACACCTACCAGGATCTGACGGGCGACAAGCCCGACAAGAGCGTGCCGTGGGGCGTCCTCGCGAGGCGGATCTTCGCGCTCTATGACCACGCGCGCCTGTCAGAGCTCACCGATCTCGCATCGGCCGGCCTCACCGCCGCCGAGGCGGGCAAACACCCCGAGGCGGTCGCCGCGTTCGACAAGGTGCTCGCGCGCGACCCGCTCTTCGACAAGCGCAACGAGATGGCGCCCTCGTACTTCGAGGTCGCTAAGACGATCGGCTTCGATAGGGTGGAGGAGCGGCTGGCCATGCTCCGCAAGGCGCGCCGCCTCGATCCGGGCTCGCCGAGCGGCGCCGTGATCGACGCCGAGATCGCCTACACCGAAGCCAAGGCGCTGCTCGCCGAAGGCCGGCCCGATCGTTCGCTCGTGCTCCGCGCGCTCGAGCTCGACCCGAGCCACGCCGGCGCCAAGGAGCTCGCGGCGAGCTTCGAGACCGAGGCCATAGGCGAGAAGCCGGAGTGGCCGCGCCGCACCGCGGCCGGGATCGCCGGCGCCGCGACCGCCGGCCTGCTCGGTTTGGTGGCGGCGATCGCGCTCCTTCGCAACCGCAAGAAGCCGGGCGCGAAACCCGCGACGGATTCGCGGGCGGAGTGAGGGTCGAGATCGAGACGCGATTGCAGCGCTTCTCGCAACGTCGCGTTCCTCGCGGGGGCGTTGCGCCGCAAGCCAGCGGAGGGCACCTTGTCGTCCATGGACGACTCGACCTCGCACCTCACCCGCCGGCAGAGCCTCGCGGCCCTCGGGACGGCTGCAGCCGCTGCCGGGCTCCCTGGGTGCGACGCCGGCGCGCCCGATCCGAAGGCGCAGGGCGAGGGCACCCGAGCGGCGGGCGCGCGCATGCCCGTCGTCTACGTCCCGCACGGCGGGGGTCCGTGGCCGTTCGTCGACACGCCCTTCGGCGCGCGCGCCGAGCTCGACGCCCTGACGGCGCACATCCAGTCGATCGCGACCGCCGGGCCCGCGAGGCCGCGCGCGATGCTCGTCGTCTCTGCCCACTGGGAGGAGGCGGTGCCCACGGTGATGACCGCCGAGAAGCCGCCGCTGTATTTCGACTACTACAATTTCCCCAAGGCCGCGTACGAGCTCACCTGGCCCGCGCCCGGCTCGCCGGCCGTCGCGGCGCGCGTCCGCGAGCTCCTCGGTGCCGCCGGCATCCCATCGGCCGAAGACGCCGCGCGAGGCTTCGATCACGGCACGTTCGTGCCGCTCAAGCTCGCGTTCCCCGACGCCGACGTGCCGACCACGCAGATCTCTCTCAAGACCGGCCTCGACCCAGCCGAGCACCTCGCGATCGGTCGCGCGCTCGCCCCGCTCCGCGACGAGGGCGTGCTCATCGTCGGCAGCGGCATGAGCTACCACAACATGCGCGGAATGAGCGCGGCGTTCCGCGGCGTCAGCGAGACGTTCGACGCGTGGCTGCGCGAAACGGTGACGACCGAGCCGGCCGCGCGCGACGCGGGCCTCACGGCGTGGGCCGATGCTCCCTCGGCGCGCCAGGCGCACCCCCGTGAAGAGCACCTCCTGCCGCTCATGGTCGTCGCCGGCGCAGCGGGCTCCGACCGGGGCCGGACGACCTACGACGGCACCCTGATGGGGCTGCGTCTCTCGGGCTTCGCGTTCGCGTAGCAAGCTCCGGGGGGCATGCGCGTGCTACCCTCGACTCGTGGATCGAGTCGATCCAGATAGGCGAGCGCGCGCGTTCGCGGAGCTGCGACGGCGTCAAGTCTTGGGCGAAGCTCGCGAGCTGACGCCGGCCGAGCGGCTGCAGCGCGTCGAGGAGCTGAGGGCAGCCTTCGCGCACGTCGCCACCAGCGGAGGCGGAACCGACGAGCCCCCCGAGCTCATGCTCCGTCTGCGTAGAGGCGGCGGGCGCCCGACATGAACGGGGGCTTGCCCGACGTTCTCACGCGGGTGGAGGCGATGCTGGCGGCGCTCGGGAGGCCCTACGCGGTGATCGGAGGTGTCGCGATGATCGCGCGCGCCCGTGTACGCGTCACGCAAGATGTCGACATCGTGCTCGCGGTCGGTCCGAGAGACGTCGCAGAGGTTCTCCGCGCCGC
>CALKVR010000763.1 GCA_938004815.1 uncultured Polyangiaceae bacterium
CGCCCACGCCGCCCGAGCCGCCTCGACCCGAGCCTCCGGCGACCGCGGAGCGGGTGGGCATACCGCTGCAGATCGCGACCGACGGCGCCCCCGAACCTCCACCGACGGCGCACGTCGCGCCTGAGCCCCCGGCTGCCGTCGACGCCGTGTGCTTCAACGGCTCGCGGTCCGACTGCAACGTGCGCGGGACGACGCTGAAGCGTGAGAGCGCTTTCGTCGACCCTTCACCGCCGTCGGGGTTCATCCAGTGCGCGGGGTTCGTGAACACCGCCGCAGACGACGTGGCCGCGCGCTTCTTCGACGACTGCCTGGGCGCCGGCGACATGCGCGTCCGCGTGTTCACGAGCGACGCCACCTTGGAAGAGGACATCATCCTCGTCGGCGGGTCGGCGCCGACGCAGGATTGGTCCAATTTCGACTACATCCGGGGCGAGCCCGCGGCGGAGAAGCGCACGCACTGGGGCACCACGACGTTCTTCACGACCACCGACGGGCGCGACGCCTGCATGAAACAAGCGGCTCCCGGCGGCCCCACGTGCGGGAGCGGCAACGCGAACGTCGCCATCGTCGCAGGCGGCAACCGCGCCGCCGACGAGTACCGGATCAGCTGCGGTGGCGCCGACCTGCCCGACCGTCGTATCGCGATCTATCGCGGTGTCGGCCGTGATCCGCGCCGAGCCGATCAGTAACCGGACGGCTTCCTCACTCGGGCGCGACCTTTTCTCTGCACGCACACATCGACCTCACGGCGCGGCCCAGACGTGCCCCGCGAGGCCCTGGTCTTGCCAGCCATTGCCGATCGCGGCGTCGCGCTCGGCGAGGCTCGTCGTGTAGAAGTGCCAGTTGTTGCCGGGCAGGTAGATCCGATAGAGCGGCATCGCGCCGCACGTCGGCTCGCCCATCATCGGCTGCGGCGCGATGAAGCCGACCGTCGCGAGGGGCGCGCCGGTGAGCTCGCAATCGTTGGACTCGGTGTAGAAGAAGTTGCCCGTCCCGCCCTTGGCGCAGCGAAAGAAGGGCCGCAGGTCGGCGGCGGCCCCCGCGTAGAGGTAGTAGAAATTCTGCGCCTCGAGGCCCCACGCCTGCGCCTCGGCGAGATCGGTGGTGAAGAGATGCCCGTTCGCTCCGTTGTACGCGCGGTGCACCGGCACCCGACAGCCCGCGATCGCGCCCTGGTCGCAGGCGCCGTCGCAGTCGTCGTCGACCGCGTTGCACGACTCGGCGAGCGCGCCGCACACCGGCGCGCAAGCGTCGGCGCACGAGAGCCCGCCCATCGAGCCGCACGTCGTCGTGCAGGCGCCTCCCTCCTGGCAGGCCACCGAGAGCTCACAACCGTTGAGGGGGTCGTCGTCGCAGTCGGCGAAGCCGCTCTCGCAAGAAGCGACCGCGCACTCTCCGGCCACGCAGCTCGAAACGCCGTTCGCGACGACGCACGTGCGGCCGCACGAGCCGCAGTTCAGCGGGTCGGTCTGGAGATCGGCGCACGTGGCGTCGCACGCCGTCTTGCCCGTGCAGTCGGGCGGGGCGCCGCTGCTGCTGCTCGACGCGGCCGCGCCCCCGGGCCCGCCGGTGCCGATCGGGTCGCCGTCGGCGCACCCGGAGAGCCCCAGCGCCAGCGCCGATAGCGCGGCGACGAAGCGCGTCTCACCCGAGCTGAGCCCGGGCCGGCTCATGACGTCGCGTAGAGCTCGCTGAAGTCGGCCGACGTCTCCGAGCCGTTGAAGCCAAAGCTCGGGGTGTCGAGACCGAGCGCGCGCAGGAGCGTGACGTGGGCCTTGGCCATGTTCCCGCCCGGCTCGCGCACGTGCATACCCTGCTGGAGCGCACCGCAGCCGGTGCCGGCGATGACGACCGGCATCTCCTGGACGCCGTGCTTCCAGCCTTCTCCGTACTCGGAGGTACCGAAGAGCACGCTCGCGTCGCGAGCGGTGACGCCCATCGCGACCTCGACCGACGCGAGGGCGTCGAGCAGCCGGGAGAACGCCTGCATCTGGTAGAGCGTGATATCGCGCACCGCCGCCCATTGCCCGGCGTGACAGGTCGTGTGCATGTCGTTGACCACGCCGCCGATGTTGTTGAACAGGTGCGTCGTCGCCGGCGACGTGAGCATGAACGAGAACACGCGCGTGATGCCGCACGCGAGGCCCATCGCCAGGAGCGTCGACATGGTCGTGGTCTGCTCCAACAGATCGGAGGTGGAGCCCGGCGGCTGATCGGGGCCGTCGCACGCCACCGTCGAGAGCTGCAGCCGCCGCTGAACCTCGTCGAGGTGGGTGAGGTGCGCGTCGACGCGCTGGCGGTCGTTCGCCCCGAGCCGACCCTTGAGCGACTGGTAGTCGCCCATGACCGCGTCGAGGAGCTGCGCCCTGCGCGTGAGCGTGGCCGCGTCGCCCGGGACCGAGAACAGCATGTCGTAGAGCTGCGCGGGGTCGAGGATCGGCGGGTTGAGCGCGTTCGGCCCGTTGTACGAGATCGAGTTCCAGTGCCCGTACTGGTGAAAGCGGGCGGGGCTGACGCCGAGCACGAGCGAGCGATACCGGGGCACCCCGCTCGCGTAGAACTGCGGGTGCTTGGCGACGTATTGGTCGAGCGTCTCGCGAGAAGACGTGAGCGTGTGCGAGTTGTGATGAAACCCGTCGGGGTTCACGCGATCGCTCGTGAGCGCGACCATGAACCCGCGCATGTGACCGTCGGTCTCGCCGCCGGTCACCCAGGTCGTCTTGGGCTCGAGGCCGGTGATCACGTTGACGCCGTGCGCGGCGAGCGGCGCGAGCAGCGGGGTGGCGGCGTAGCCCGCCCCCGTCGTCGCCGGCGTCCACAGGTCGACGTTGTTGACGGGGTCGAAACCCGGGTCGGGGGCCGCAGACCCCGTGTGCTTGGCGTGCCACGGCAAGCCATTGGCCCAGAAGAAGATGCCGAAGATGGGCTCGACCGCCGAGCCGTCGGCGTAGGCACCGTTATCGGTGAACATCGCCTCGAGCGGTGGCAGCGCGAGCGCGACCGAGCCGGTGGTGACGGCGCCGCGCAAGAAGGTGCGGCGGGAGAGGAAACGTCGAGGCCTCACGGCGACACCTCCGGGGGCGCCACGAATCGATACGACTCGTGGGTGACGAGCGCGACGAGCAGCTCCTGGAACCGAAAGCCCGAGCCCGCGAACGACGCGTGGATCTGCTCGAGCGCGGGCGCCTCACCGTCGGTGTCGAGGCGCCCCTGGGCGTGGCGGTAGAGCTGCTTGACCATGCAGGTGCCGACCTGCTCGTTCGTCGCCAAGAGATCGGCGAGGCCGCGCGCGCCGTCGAGGGGCGTGCCGTCGAACTCACCGGTCGCGTCGATCGGGTACGGCCCCTCCATCGTTCGGTAGGCGCCGATGGCGTCGAAGTTCTCGAAGAGGAACCCCGGCGGATCGAGCAGCTTGTGACAAGCCGAGCACGACGGATTCGTCATGTGGATCTCGAGCCGCGACCGGAGCGTGGTCGCCTCGCCCTGTTCGGGGATGTCGGTGTCCACATCGGGTGGCGGGGGCGGCACCTCGGCGCAGAGCACGCGCTCGCGCAGGTACTTGCCCCGCAGGGTCGGCGACGTCGAGGCTTCGTGCGCGTTCATGGCGAGGAACGCCCCGAGCGTGAGCAGCCCCGCGCGCACGCCGTCCTCGGGGAGCTCGACCGGCACGAAGGCGACCGGCGTGGCGCCGGGCGCGTCTACCCCGTAGAGAGCGGCGAGGTCGGTGTTCACGAACGTCCGGCGCGTCGAGAACAGCTGGCGCACGTCGACGTCGCGGCGGTAGACCAGATCGTCGACGAGCAGCGTGACCTCGGTGCGCATCGCCTCGGCGAGCGCGGGGGTGAACGTCGGGTAGAGGACCGGGTCACGGCTCATGTCGTCGAGCCCGCGGAGATCGAGGTACTGCGAGAAGAACGCCTGCACGGCGAGCCGCGCGCGCGGGTGCTGGATCAGGCGGCGCGCCTGCGCCTCGATCCCCGCCGCGTCGTGGAGCTCGTTGTTCTCGGCGGCGTCGAGGAGCTCGGCGTCGGGCGGCGCGTCCCACAAGAGGAACGAGAGCCGGCTCGCCATCTCGAAGCCGGTGTAGCGGAGCCGGGCGGGGTCGTCGGGATCGGGCTCGCCGAGCTCGACGCGGTAGACGAAGCTCGGCGCCTGCAGCATCCCCGCGACGGCGGTGCGCAGGCCGACGATCGGGTCGCCGCCGGAGAGATTGCTCGAGAGCTGGACCCAACCCGCGAGCTCGTCTTGCGTGAGCGTCCGGCGGAACGCGCGGCGACCGAACGACTGCAAGAAGCCCGCGACGCACGCGTCGCCCGGCGAAGCGGGCTCGCACCCGACGAGGCCCGCGCGGCGTGCGGGATCGTCGAAGACGACGTGGGTGATCGCGTCGGCGGCCTCTTCGAGCTGCTGAACGCCGAGCTCGGAGAGCGGATCGCTCGTCGCCCCGATGCTGAAGAACAGGAACGGGTTCGTGTCTGGCTCGACCGGCATCTCGGGCAGCGGGGCGCCGAACAGGTCCTCGAGCGCGGCGCGGTACTGCGCCTCGGTCAAGCGCGGAAGCACGTGTCCGATCAGGCGCGCACGATGG
>CALKVR010000764.1 GCA_938004815.1 uncultured Polyangiaceae bacterium
CCCCGAGCCCTCAGTGGATCGTGGCGACGCGCGACCCGGACGTGATCGCTTCTGTCCCCCCGTCAGCCCGGATCGAGCTCGCGTGAGCGCACCGGCGTCGTCGCCTTCCCTTGTCGCGCTCCGTCTGGAGACGGGTATCCTCGGTCGACGCGTGGGCAACGATCGGCGTCGGAGAAGATGATGCGCGTGGTTTCCAGCACCGGCTTGCCGGTCCTCGGCTTCGACTGGACGTGGGGGCCCCGTCGCGAACGGTGCTACACGATCGTCGCCAAGCTGACATACGCGCTCGCCGCCGGTCGCTCCGAGCTCGCTACGCGGCACGAGCCCATCGCGACGCGGCCCGTCCTCGACGCGAAGGGTGTCGCCCTGCTTCGCCCGTGCGACGTCGTCCCATTCAAGCAGCGCGCTGACGTGCTGCTCACGGGGCTCGCGTTTCCTCCTGGCCCCGGGCCCTTTGCGGCGAAGCTCGTCGTCGGTTCGCTGCGCCGACGCGTCGAGCTGCCAGCGTCGAACGCGCCCGTGACCTTGGCCGAGACCGGCTTCTCCAACCTCGCGTTCTCCCCAGGCGATTGCCTGGCGTCCGAGACGAGCCCCGCCTCGTACCAAGTGTTCGGGGCCGACCGGCAAGCGACCATCTCGCCTGCGCAGTGCGACGTCACGATGGAGAACCTGCACGCGACGAGCCCCGTGCTGCGCACGTCGATCCTCGGCCACGCGCTCGTCGCTCGCCCGGAGCGCCGGCCGGACGCGTCCTTCAGGCTGCTGCCCGACACGCTGGTCTTCGACACCGAGGCGGCGACGTGCACGGTGACGTTCCGCGCATCGCGAACGGCCGAGGGCGCGCTCGAGAACGAGGTCATCGTCGTCGAGCTTGCCGCTGCGACCCAATCGGCGGCGGAGAGCTCGCCAGGGGACACCGGCGTCGTCTTCGGCGCCCCGCGGGACCGAACGCTGCCATTCAAGAAGCAGGCCCCCGAAGCGCGGTCACATCCGCCGTCGTTCGCCCCTCCGCCCCCGCCGGTGCCACCGTCTCCCAGTTCCGTGGTGCCGCCCGCGGCCCTGCCGTCCGTCCAGCCTCCACCACCCTCGCTCTCTCGTCCCGAGAGCGTCCAGCGGCCGGCCTATGAAGTGGCGAGCCCGCGGGTCGATCCGCGCCCGCCGAGCGTCGCCACGTCGAGCGCTCCGAGCGACGCTCGCGCGGCCTCCGATCTCGCGGCCGCCGCCGATAAAGCCGACGCGGCACGGGCCAAGCCTCGTCAGGACCGCTCGGTCCCGCGCTCGTTGGATGGCGCGCCGTCCGAGGCCACTCGTCTCGAGATCCTTTGGCTCGACAAGACCAAGCACGACGCCGTTCGGGCCGCGCCCGCGCTCGCTTCGCTGTTCGGCCCGGGCGAACGGCGTGTGCTCCCGAGCGGCAGGGCCCCTCACCTGGCCGTGGACGCCGCCGAGCGCGACCTGACGATTGCCATCCTCCAGGGTCAGCCCGCGACGGCGACGTCGTTCGCGAGCTTGCGAGAAGAAGCCGTCGAAGAGAGCGGTCGGTATCGTGCACCCGTCGTGGTCGTCGCCGGTGATCTCACGATGCTGTTCGACGAGCGCCTGCGGCTCGAAGGCGCGATCGCCAACGCACAAGGGACGTTCAGCGGGTCGAAGCCGGTGCGCGACATCGTCGCGACCGCGCAGAGCGTGCTCGACAACGCGTGGTCGCCGGCCCCTGCGCTCGACCACGCTCTCGAGCAGATCCGCGACGCGGTGGGGCGCGTGACGTCAGCCTCGCTGAGCCTCTTCGACGCGCAGCTCGAGCGCGGCCTGCTCGAGCGTCGCGCCTACCGCAAACGCACCGCCGTGGGCGCGGAGCGGCTCCGCTTCGACATGGTGCTCGCGGGCGGCGCGACCGTGCCCGCCTACCTACCGGCGACACTCGCCGACCACCTGCCGCTCTGTCGGAGCTTCCCGGCGCGCGCCCTGGCCGAGGTGCACTTTGCCATCGACGCCTTCGATGCGCCGGCCGAGTGTCTCCTGGTTTGCGCGCTCGGGCGACGGCTCGATCGCGCGGGCAAGAACCGCGGCTGAGGCCCGCTCCCGACACGACTCAGGGAAAATTCACGGGCTGGGGAGCGGAGAACGCACCGTTATCGTGGGGGAGACCGAGGGCGCCGCCGGTGTTGTCGCCCCAACAATGGACCTGACCGGTCAACGAGAGGGCGCACGACATCCAATAGCCCCCCACCACCGAGGCCGCGCCACCGGGAATCTCGACGGTGGCGGAGTCCTCGAAGATGGTGTCGCCCCCCAGCTCGAAATGGGCGTTGGTGCCGACACACGTCACGTCGCCATTCGGCTTGATCCCGCAGACGTGCAAATCGCCGCCCTCCAGCTGGGACGCGCCATCGAGCTCGGGAACGCTGACGGGTGTCGGGCTCGAAAAGAGCGTGTTGCCCCAACAAAATGCCTCGTCGCTCATGCTCACGATGCACGCGCCGAAGCCCAGGACCGCCAGCTCCTTTGCAGGATCGGTCTGGACCAACGTGGGCGGGTACACTCCGTTCGGTACGTCTGAGCCGATGTCGCCATTGGTGTTCCAGCCCCAGCAGTAGACTTCGGTGCCGCGCCTCGCGCAGGCGACGTAGACCCCGGCGCCAATTTGATCGACCGGCGCCGGCGGGCCCGGCAAAGCGACGAGCTCCGGCGTCGCATGGGGCGCGCCATCATCGGGGAACGCGACCATGGCGTCATCGTTGTCCCCCCAGCAGTACGCGTCGCTGGTGGCGCCCGCGATGGCGCAGGCCACCGCGCCCGACAGCGTGGCTTTGGTGACGGGAGCGGGGAGCAGGGCCGCGGCGTCGGGGCCCGAGAGCGGCGTCGTGTCGCCCGTGCCCAATTGACCCAGATCATTCTCACCCCAGCACCTCAGCTCGCCCCCACTGGTGCGCACGCAGTAGGTCTCGTCGGCCAACCCCTCCACCGTATCGGGTGGGACGCTGAGTATCTGCGGGGAGATGGTGGCGGGAGGAAAGTCCGGCGACTGCCCCCAGCAATAGTAGTCGGCGCCGCGGAGCGCGCACGTGTAGCGCGACCTCTGGTTGAACAGCGCGCTCACGACGGGCCCGCCGCCCTGGCCCCCATCACCGCCCTGACCGCCCGCGCTGCTCTGCGACGTGCTCTGGCCATTCCCACCCGCGCCGCCGAGACCGCCGCTGCTCACGCAGCCGCCGCCCGCCCCGCCCCCGCCTCGCCCGTCGAACGTGAGGTCGGAGAGACCGCTGACGACCTCGCATCCCGCTACGGTCGCGCACAGGGCGAGCCCGAACATCGATACGCTGCGCAGGGGGTTTCGTCGGATCATCGTTCGACTCAGAATTCGTAGGGCCACGGCGCGGCCGGGCCGGTCGAGGCCGCAGGTTGCGGGGGTTGGGCGGTCACGGGCGGCGCTGAAGGGGTTCGGATCGCCGCAGGTGGGGGCCCAGGAAGCGGTGCGACGTCGACGGGTCTCTGGCTGTCGGCGGAGCCGGTGAGCACGGCCTCGACGACAGGCTGGGTGGGCGCGGGGGCGACGCGCACGCTCGAGGTGGGGCTCGTCGGCGCG
>CALKVR010000765.1 GCA_938004815.1 uncultured Polyangiaceae bacterium
CGCGATCCACTCGTGCGAACGCGGTCGCGAGCACCACGGCTACGTGAGCGGGTGGGCGCACGAGATCACGACGCACGCCGACGTGCTCGGCGCCGATGCGTGGCGTGGTGAAGAAGACCAAACGGTCATGATCGTCGGCATCGGCGCCGAGGAAACCACCGCGCGCGTCGAGAGCGCGATCGACAACCTGTCGTCGGACCTCGAGGCCATGAGCTTCTCGATGGGGGGGCGGCGTGTCGTCCGCTACGTGGCCCGCGGCACGAGCAAGGCGACCGGCGTGGCGGAAGTCGCCAGGCGCCTGGAGATCCCCGAATCGCGCGTCGCGGTGATCGGCGACTGGTACAACGACGTCCCCATGTTTCAGTGGGCGAGCCGCTCGTTCGCGATGCCGCACGCCCCGCCCGACGTGAAGCAAACTGCCACAGATGTGCTCCCCGGCGACGCCGTGGAGCGTGGCGCGGTCGCCGACGCCCTCGAATCGTGGATGGCGACGCTGTGACGCATCGCTCGCTGTCGTTCACCGGCGTGGCGCTGCCATCATTTCATCCACCCGGCCCCCCTCAACTGCGTTGAGGGGGGAGGAGCGCCATGAGATGGTAGATCGCGTGGATGGAGCGCGCGCCGGGACGATCAACGACCTCGTGCCGCTGCTCGCCGCGACGTTGCCCAATATCCAAGAGGTGCAGCGTGTGGCGCGCGCGGCCCTCGAGGGGTCGACGATCGTTTTGAGGCCCGACGAGCCGACCGAGCCCGGGGTCAAGTACGCGCTCGAGCTCTCGTGCCCCGGCCTCAAGCGGCCGATCACGGTGCTCGCCGCGCAGGCCGGGCGCGTCGGGGGCGAGCCGCTCATGATGCTGCGCCCCTACGGCGCGCAGGGCGCCGACGACCTCAAGGCGTTCCTGGGCGACCGCGACTCTTACAACGATCTGGAGCCGGCCGATCCGTTCGTGGGGCGGCTGCTCGGCGGCGGGCGCTACGAGATCCTCGCCCCCATCAGCAGCGGGTCGGCCGGGAGCGTCTACCGCGGGCGCCACCTCTTGCTCGACCGGCCCATCGCGATCAAGATCCTCCACTCGGAGCTGGCGCAGGACCCGAGCTTCACCGCGCACTTCAACGGCGAGGCGCGCGCCGCGAGCCGGCTCGATCATCCGAACATCTGCCGTGTCTTCGACTTCGGTGAAGACGACGACGGGCTGCTCTACATCGTGATGGAGCTGCTCGAGGGGCCGGAGATCGGTGACATGGTCGAGCGCGAAGGCGCCTTCGAGCTGTCGCGCATCATCGATCTGGTCGCGCAGGTGTGCGCCGCGCTCTCGCTCGCCCACGAGCGCGGCATCGTGCATCGCGACGTCAAGGCCGAGAACATCCTCGTCATCCGCACGACCGATGACGACGGCAAGCCCGCCGAGACGGTGAAGGTCTGCGATTTCGGCCTCGCGATGAGCACGGATCTGCGCGCCGAACAGTTCGTGACGGTGCGGGGCGCCTGCGGCACGCCGGCGTACATGCCGCCCGAGCAGGTGCGCGGCGAGCCGCTCGACCCGCGCGCGGACGTCTACGCCTGCGGCGTGTTGCTCTACCTCCTCTCGACGAACCACCTCCCGTTCTACGACGATGACCCTCGCCGCATCTGCGCGATGCAGCTCAAGAGCGCGCCCCTGCCGCCCAGCCAGGTGAACCCCAACATCGACCACCGGCTCGAAGAGGTGATCTTGCGCGCGATGAGCAAGGACCGCGAGGCGCGCTACGCGAGCGCCCGCGAGCTTCGCTACGCGCTCCGTGAGCTGCGTGATGCGCCGCTGGCTGCGCCGCGGGCGGCGATCGACGTCTCGCCGACGTCGCATCGTCAGCCCGAGCCGATCCTGCGGGCGCCGGTCGGTGAAGCTCGTGGTGATCTCCCGCTCCGCGATCCGGCCAGCGGCCTGGCGACGGCGGTCGAGCAGCTGGCGACGGCGGTCTCGCGCGAGGGGCCGACCGATCACCTTGCGGTTGCGCTGCACGGCCTGCTCACCGGTCGCGGTCAGCTGTCGTTTTTTCGGCCCGACCCGCAGCGGCCCGATCTGTATGTGTACGACTCCAAGAGCGGTCCCGTGCCGCTCGCCGATTTCAGCCCCGCGGCGGCGGCGAACGCGCTGGCGCAGTGGCTCGCGTCGCGGACGGTGCTCATCCTGACGCTCCGCGAGGGCATCGACGCCGGGCAGGTCGACGCGCTGGCCAAGAAACTACGCGCGCTCCGCGTGAGCTCTGCCGCTCTGCCGCACGTGACCATCATCGCCGACCACGCCCGCCTCGGGCGGCACCGGCCGCTCCCTTGGCTCGTCGACCTCTACGCCACGCAGGTCGCGTTCGTCCTCGCGATGACGCACGGTACCCCCGCCACGCGGACGCGCTCGCTCGTCGCCGGCCTTCGCTCGCTCTCGTCGGCGGCCGACGCCCGCACCCTCCTCGAGAGCTCCGACCTCATCGCGGCCGCCTCCAAGGTGTCCGCGTGGGACGTCGCGTGCGCGGTCGGCGAGGCGATCCCCCAGCCCGTCTGCGCGCGCCTCCTCGCGACGCTGGCCGGCGAGCTGTTGAACCAGACCGGGAACGTCCCGATCGATCTCGTACGCATGCTGGCGCGGCGTCTCTCGAGCGATCGTTCGCCGCAGTCCGACGAGCTCTTGCGCAACCTGTTCGCGCGGTCCCTGATCGGGCCCGACGAGGTGCCAGAAGAGCTGCGCGCCGAGCGCCGCGCCGATCAGCGCGCCGCGTCGATCTTGGAGGCGCCGGAGCGCGGCCTCGCCCCGCTCGAGATGGCCACCAACGAGTCGACGTACGTCGGAGAGGTCGCGATCCTCGAGGAGGCGATGCGCCTCTTGCTCAAGCAGGGCAGGCTGGTCGCGTTCGCGCACTCGTTCCGCGCCCTCGCCAAGCACGCGGCGGTGGTGACGCACCCGTTCCGCGCCCCGATCGCGGCCCGCGCGATGGTGGCGTTCGAAGAGGCGCCGTTTCTCGAGCGGCTCGCGCTCGTCCTCTTGCGCGGTCCTCAGGCCTCGCACGAGGCCGCCCAGTCGGTGCTCGTCACGACGGGCGTGTCCGGCGCGAATGCGCTCTGCAAGGTGCGCCTCCAGCTCGGTGACGATCTGGACCTCGGCGGCCGCAAGCGCTTCGCCGCCACCCTGCGTCTCGCCGGCCGCTCCGCTCTCCCGGCGATTTCTCGTGCCCTGCAGCAGGCCGATCTGGCGAGTGATGGCCCGACGCACGCCATCGAAGATCTGCTGCGCGGCTTGCCTGAAGGCGGGTCGGCCGACATCGGCGCCACCGCGTTGCGTCTCAGCGCGCATCCGGCGCCGCAGGTTCGGCGCGCCGCGCTCGGCGCGCTCGTCGCCACCGATGGGCTCGGTGCACGCACTACGCTCGCGTCGGCGCTGGCCGACAAGGACGAGGGGGTCCAGCTCTCGGCGCTCATCGGGCTTCAGCGGGTCGCGGGGCTCGAGTCGGCGTCCGTCGCGCGCATCGAGGAGCTGCTCTCGGGCGGCAGCGAAGAGATTCGCATCGCTGCGGCCGAGGCGATGCTGGGCGCAGGGGCGTCGGCGCGCGCCGACGC
>CALKVR010000766.1 GCA_938004815.1 uncultured Polyangiaceae bacterium
GATGTCCTCCGAGTAGCGGATGCTCTCGAAGTAGAAGCGGAGGTTGCAGCCGCCCTTGAGACAGAAGAGCGCCTTGTCCTCGCCCTTGGCGACCAACGCGCGCAGGAAGACGAGGTGAAAGAGCTCTACCCGTTGCCGCATGGTGAGCGCCACCCATGAAGAATACGACAGTTGGACTTATCCGTCCAAAATCAGCATTCATCATCGATGACGCGGATCCACTAGTCGTTCTTCTTCTTCTTCTTCTTCGGGAGCGCGAGCACGGCCGACCCGCGGTAGAGGTTGTGGTCGGAGTTGCCCTTGTTGCCGACGCGGGCCTCGATGTCTCCGGCGATCATGTTGTTCGAGAAGAAGATGTGGTCGATCTTGGAGTTGTCGTGGGTGGGCTCACCGCTGCGACACGCGTTGGGCGCGCAAATGACGCCTTTGTCCTTGTACTGCTCGCGCTTCGGGTCGGTCTGGTCGGCCTCATCGAACTGCCCACCGCCCCAGTTGCCGTTCAGCTTCAGGCGATACATGGGATCGAGCAGCTCCTTGCGGGGCCCCGCGTTCATGTCGCCCGCAACGATGACGGCTTTGCCCGCGTTCACGTGGGGCCGCAGCGTCTCCACCATGCGGAGGACCTCTTTCCTCTTGGCCTCGTCGGCCGCCACCGGATCATCGCCGCGCGCTCGAAGATGCGTGCCGCAGATCCGCACGGTGCCTTTGCGGTTCTCGAACGAGGTGTCGCCGCAGAGGAGGATGACGCTCTTTCCTGGGTCCGCGTAGCCGAGGTCTGTCTCTTCGACGTTGGTCAAGCCGTGCGGCGTGGCGATGAGGTGGCCGAGCGGTCCGCAGTTCGGGTGGGACGGGCGCGTGACGCGGAACTCGACGGCCCACGCCGGGTGGTTGGCCTGGAACTGGGCCGCCTGCGTCGCGCAGACCTCTTGCAGCATCACGGCATCGGGCCTCGCATCGTCGATCGCGGCCTCGATCGTCTTGAGCGCCTTCGCGTCGCCGTAGTTGAGCATGCCGCCCGCGATGTTGTGCGTGATCACGTCGAACGTGACGACGTCCTTCAGCGCCTCGTCGGTCTCTTCCGATTCCTCGTCATCGTCCTCGACGTCGCTCAGCGGCGCGCATGCGACGAGCACGGCGGCGCTGGCGAGAGGGAGGAGCAGACGGCAGAGCTTCGCGATGGGCATGACCGCCTCCTTTGCATCACGGGTGCCAGCCGGCGTAACCCCGCATCCTCACGCAGCAATCCGGCGCTTGCTGCGGTCGACGGCGAGGTGACGCGGGAGCGGGACATCCGCGACCGGGGTCGACCTCTGATCCAGCGGCGAGTCGGGCACGATCCAAGGCGAGAAGGTGCGACACCGGCACCAACCATGCTGACCAGTCACTCGAGCGCTGCGCGTTCTGCTCAACCCCGTCCGTCCGGAGGGGTAGAGATGGACCGATGTTGATCGTGCTCAGCGGTCTGCCGGGGGTGGGTAAGACGACCATCGCTCGCGAGCTCGCCCGAGCCGCGGGCGCCGTACACGTGCGGGTCGACTCGATCGAGCAGGTCCTCCGTCGGGCGGGATGGGTCGTCCAGGGCGAGGGCTACGAGGTCGGATACGCAGTCGCCGAAGACAACCTCCGGCTCGGCCGCACCGTCGTCGCCGACTGCGTCAACCCGTGGCCGCTCACGCGCAGCGCGTGGCGGGCAGTCGCCGAGCGCGCCGGCGCCCGCGCCATCGATGTCGAGATCACCTGCTCGGAGCAGGGTGAGCACCGACGGCGCGTCGAGTCGCGCTCGGCCGACATCCCGGGGCACCTCGTGCCGACGTGGTCGCAGGTCGTCGAGCGGGACTACCGTCCGTGGGACAGCGAGCGCCTGGTGATCGACACGGCATCGCGAGATGTCGCCCACTGCGTGCGCGCCATCCTCGCGGCTGCTTCGCTCGATGGCTGACATCGCCCACGGACGGACGTCCGAGCCACGGCTGCGCCTTGATCCACTTTGAGCCACACCTTCCATCTCCCGCGCGCAGATCGCGCCTGGCTCGCGGTGCACGACAGAGGGCCCCCGGCCAGCTACCCTGTCGCGCTCCGGCCCTGCGGCAGAGCGGTCCCGGAGTGGTCACGACGTGGTTTCAACCATGACGAAGCTGAGCACACTCGACCTGGGTGGCTTGAAGCTGGAGCTGAGAGAGCCGCTCGAGGTGAGCCGAGCGCGTCAGCGACCCGGGGAGCAGGAATACCGTGGCAGCGTGCGCCGGCCGCTCGATCGCGCCGACTTGCGGCGCCAGCTGACGCTCGGCGGCTTCAGGATCTTCACGGATCACGGTCAAGATGGCGGCTCCTTCTCCTTCGTCGCCGAGCGTCAGTCGACCATCGTGACGCTCAACTTTTGGGGGCCGCCGTTCGCAGAGACCTATGGACTGTTCGCCCATGCGCAGAACTCGGCTGCTTACCCGCAGCTAAAGACGAAGCGCGGGATTTTCTCCTGGCGCGGCGCCAGGTGGCCCGCGTACTTCAAGGACGGCAAGATCGCGGGCGACGACGACGACGGATTCTTCGTCGAAGCCGAGGTCGAGGACGCCGCGGACACGATCGAGCGGTATCGATCGTGGGCGGAGGCGGAGGGCTTCGAGATCGAAGAGCCCCTCAACTCGTGGGAAGAGGAGCCCGATCTGTTCGTCGAAGTCGGGCTGCGCTTTCGCAGCGACCGCTTCTTCGTTCGGCTCGAGGTCACGGGAACCTGGTTGATGCTCTACCTGCGGCCGGAGCGGCGCGCATAGGCAGGAGCCCGAAGGTGCGCGAAGCGCTAATCGAGCATTTCGGGGGATAGACAAGACGCAGGTCAGGGTGGCGGGCAGCTCGCGACGCTCGTGAGCGGGGTCGGGAACACGTTCTGGAGGAAGTCGTCGCACGACGCAAAGCCGTCCGCCTGCGGATCGGCGTGGCAGCGGCAACCTTCGTCCTCGGTTCCCGGCTCGTAGAGACCACAGCAAGACGGTGGGCAGGACGCTACGGGTGTCGCGTTGGCGATGTCGATACCCGGCAAACAATCGCAGACGTTTGGGTTGCCGTTCAGGACCCCGCAGCGCCAATCGTCTTGACCCGCGCTCGTGGAGCCGCTGGCGGCCGTGCTCTTGCTCGAGCCGCTGCTCGAGCTCGTGCCGCCGGCGGAGGTACTGCTCGCCGATGTCTGCGACGAGCCGCCGCTGCCCTCGTCGTCCGAGCACCCCGCGACGAAGGAAGCGAGAGCAGCGAAGGCCAGCATCGTTCCGCCACAACCCGACATGTGACCTACGGTAACAGAGATGGAAACCAACAGGTGCGCGCGATCCGCTCGCGCGCCGCCTCGATCGTGCCGTGTCTCGCGACGTGCCTGGCACGCTTCTCGAGATCGCGCGCGGGCAACCTATCTTCGATCCGTGGCGCGGCGGCGCGCGATCCACACCGCGACCCCGAGCATCAGCGCGCCGAGGCCGCCGCGTTCGGAGGCCGCGGAGGCTGCTTCACACGCGCAGCCTGTCCGCGGTCCGACCGGAACCCGCGGCGGCGAAGTCGCGGGCTCGGCGCCGGAACGTGCGCCCGCGACCGGATTCGCGTCGGTGCTCGCGCTCGCGTCCGTGCTGGCGGCCGGCGCCGGAGCGCGCGCCGCACCGCTCGCAGGTGGGGCAGGCTCGGCTGCTCGAAAGGTCTGCTCCAAGAAGGCTACGTCTTCTCCAGCATCCTGGAACAGGTCGGAGCGCGAGCACATATCGGGGACGACGACGCCGTCGGGCGCGACAAATCCATAGATCAGGACGTCGCCCGGGCTCGGCTTGGTCGGGTCGAGCGCGGCGTCGACGGGCGATGCGCAGTCGTTCTCGACGAGCTCGACCATCGCCGGCACGGCGCCCTTGTAGACTCGCGTGACGCGAAGGGGCATGCCTCGATTCACGGGCGGGCGACCCGGCCGAGGGCTGGCGACGAAGATGACCTCTGCACGCTCGGCCGCCGTCGCGGGCGTCTGCCGGCCCCTGCATTGGCAGGCGAACACGACGCTCGGCGCGAGGGTCGCGGTGAGGACCGCGAAGAGCGCAAACGCGCGGCTGAGAAACCGAATGGGAGAGCTCATGACGAAGCCTCGTGGCGACGTCGCTGCCAGTTGTGACGGTCGAGTCGAGGAGTAGCCTCGCGGCGGCGTACGCGGATATCCGCAGTTCGCGTCAGTGGCGGAGAGCCCAAGCCCGGGCAGATCCGGCTCCTCGAAAGCAATCATCGACGACGACGCGACGAAGTGCGCGCGGATCGCGGTCTGCCGTCACATGCTCGACCCGTCGCTCACCCGCAGCCGACGCGACGACTGCGCTCACTCACGCTTCAGGATCAACCTGTCCCGTGCGGCGAGGGACGGGTGTGACGCGATCGTAGATTCCGCAAAAGAGCGGTAGCCGACGGGTCGCTTGGCAACGAAAAGCCCCCGCTCCTTTCGGAGCGAGGGCCCTCGCTTCGGTCTCTCCGCCTGTCTCCCCCCTCACGCCAGTGAGGGGGGCCGGGCTCCCAGTCTCGAGACTACTCCTCGTTGACCGCGACCAGGCTCTCGTCGAGCCGCGCGCGCGGAGCGGGCTCGCGCGGGTACACCGGCGCTTCGCCGTCGATGACGACGTTGAGGCGCTTGTACGCGGGCAGGCCCGTACCAGCCGGGATGAGCCGGCCCATGATGACGTTCTCCTTGAGGCCGCGGAGATCGTCGGTCTTGCCGCAGATGGCGGCCTCGGTGAGCACCTTGGTCGTCTCCTGGAAGGACGACGCCGAGATGAACGACTCGGTCGAGAGCGACGCCTTGGTGATGCCGAGGAGAAGAGCCTCTGCGATGGCGGGGCGACCGCCGCGCGTGATGACCTTCTCGTTCTCGGCCTCGAAGATGTGCTTCTCGACCTGCTCGTCGACGAGGAAGCTCGTGTCACCAACCTCCTTGACGCGAACGCGTCGGAGCATCTGGCGAACGATGACCTCGATGTGCTTGTCGTTGATGCCGACGCCCTGCAGGCGGTACACCTGCTGGATTTCGTTCACCAACCACGCGGCGAGCTCCTTCTCGCCCTTGACGCGGAGGATGTCGTGCGGGTTCGGCGGGCCGTCCTGCAACGGATCGCCCGCGCGCACGCGGTCGCCCGGCTGCACCT
>CALKVR010000767.1 GCA_938004815.1 uncultured Polyangiaceae bacterium
GTCCCATCTTTTGGATGCGGAGGTCGAGATGCAGCGGAGTTTGGCTGTCGAGGGCTCGTTCTGGCTTCGCAATCAATCGGAGCAATGGCGCAGCGCCATTCTCGAGATGCGGGCGCTTGTTGAGGCGCAGATCGATTTTTCTGATGAAGGCGATGTTCAAGACCGACTCGATTCGGCAACGGAACAAGTTATCTTGAAATTTGCGGATGAAATCGATTCGACTCTGGAACGTCTTCGGGTGGGAGAGCGGATCCGGCTTGGCTACCGGATCGCCGTTCTTGGTCCGCCCAATGCTGGAAAATCCAGCCTTGTGAACGCCTTAGCGGATCGAGACATTTCCATCGTCTCCGCGATTCCAGGGACCACCCGGGATGCGCTCGAGACCACGCTCGATCTTGACGGTTTGCCAGTGGTTCTGGTGGATACCGCAGGGATCCGCGATAGCGGCGCAGACCCGATTGAGCAAGAAGGGATTCGGCGATCATTTCTGGCAGCCCAGCGCGCCGATCTGGTGATCTGGGCGAGCCCGGTCGATTCGGTTCTGGAATGTCCCGACAAACAATACCTCGTTGTTCGCACCAAATCTGATCTATTGCCAGAAGGCGCCGTCGACGAGCTTGCTGTGTCGGCTCATACAGGATCGGGACTTGCCAACCTGGTCTCCCGGCTCAAATGGAGAGCTCTGGAAGGTGACCACACGGCGGGCATGCGCGCTCTCCTTGGGAATGAGCGACAGGCATCCGCCCTGCGACATGCTTCTGCGGCCTTGCGGGTTGCTGCGTGTCACGCCAGCACGAGTCTTGATTTGCGGGCGGAGGAGTTGCGTGTCGCCACCAGCGCACTTGACGCGCTTGTTGGGCGAATTCATCAAGAAGAAGTTCTGGGCGCAATTTTCTCTCGATTCTGCGTTGGAAAATGAAATGTCTGGGAGAAGTGAACAGGTGTTTCACGTGAAACAAGATCCCGTAGATCGCTCATTTGATGTCGTGATTGTTGGTGGAGGCCATGCCGGCACCGAGGCCGCCGCGGCTGCCGCTCGCCTTGGCGCAAGTGTCGCTTTGGTCACCCATCGCTGGGATAGCGTCGGTGTGATGTCCTGCAACCCTGCGATCGGCGGGCTCGGCAAAGGACATTTGGTCGGGGAGATCGATGCTCTCGATGGCATTATGGCTCGTGCCATCGATCGCGCAGGAATTCACTTCAAGATGCTCAATCGCAGCAAGGGAGCAGCGGTTCGTGGGCCGCGCGCACAGGCTGACGTCGCTACGGGCTTGGCTGGCGCGCGCAGAGACCGAAGCGTCGCGCGCCCTCACCGCCGACGCCAAGATCGATCTGGAGGGGCTCCGGGCCGAGATCGAGCGAGGCAGCGAGCGGCTCTCCATCGGGCCCGCGACTCTCCAGGTTCGGCGAGATGGCGGGCGCACGAGCGTCGCGTACCACGCGGGGGCGCTCGACCCATCGCAGGGCGATGGCCTCGCGATCAAGACGAAGCTCCCCGTCGAGGGTGAGGCGCTCGCGGTCGACGTGCGCGGCGGTCCGATCGACCTCGCGACCCTCGGCCTCAAGAGCGGCGACCTGCACCTCGTCGATCCCGAGGGCACGTCGCTGCGGATGAACGCCCGCGTCGAGGTCGACGAGCACGGCGAGGTGGCGTCGTTCGACGGAGAAGCGAGCGTCACCGACTTGGCGTTTCAGATCGACGAGGTGGCCAAGGATCCCGTCCGTGGGCTCAAGGCGTCGTTCCGCGGCAAGGTCCGCGGCGCCCTCGACGGCAGCAACGTCAGCGTGCAGGGCGGCGAGATCGAGGTGGGGAGCGTGCGCCTCGTCACGTCGTTCGACGTGGTCCGCGAGCCGCCTACGCCACCGAAGGTGAAACTGCCCTCGGTCAAAGAGGACACGCGCCCGCGCTACAAGATCGGCGGCACGTTCGAGGTACCGCTGGTGCCATGCCAGGCGCTCGTCGACGCGGCGCCGTCGGGCTTGCTCCCGCGCGTGGAGGGGATGCGCCTGGCCGGGTCGTTCTCGCTCAAGGGCAAGGCCAAGGTCGACACCGAGACGTTGGACCGAGATTTCTCGCTCGACTACGACGTGGCGAGCTCGTGCCGGGTGACCGACGTACCGCCCGACATCGACGTCGAGCGCTTCAAGAAGCCGTTCAAGCTCCAGGTGTACGCTCCGCACGGAGAAAAGGAGCTCGAGCTCGAGACCGGGCCCGGCAGCGCGAACTGGGCGCCGTACAACGCGATCTCGCGGTTCATGGAGCCCGCCGTGATGACCTGTGAAGACGGGCGCTTCCATCGCCACGAGGGCTTCGATCACGAAGCGATTCGCAACAGCGTGCGCGAGAACGTCCGCCAGCGAAAGTTCGTACGGGGCGCGAGCACGATCAGCATGCAGCTCGCCAAGAACCTCTACCTCGCGCGCGACAAACGCCTGGGCCGCAAGATCGAGGAGGCGTTTTTGACGATGTACCTCGAGCAGGCGCTGACCAAGGAGCAGATCCTCGAGCTCTATCTGAACGTGGTCGAGCTCGGGCCCAAGATCTACGGCATCGAAGCGGGCGCGGCGCACTACTTTCGCTCGTCGCCGTCACGGCTCACGCTGTCGCAGGCGTTCTATCTCGCGTCGATCCTGCCGAGCCCCAAGGTCGAGCATTTCGGCGCAGGGGGCGCGCTCAGCCCCGGGTGGCTCCGCAACCTGCGCACGTTGATGAAGCACGCCAACAAGGTGAAGCGGCTGTCCGACGAGGATCTCGAGGCCGGCTTGGCCGAGGTCCCGCTCCGCGGATCGCCGGCGCCCATGCGTGATCCGGAGGCAGGCCCCCCGCCCGCCGATGACGATACCGTCATGGAGTCGGAGCCGCAGTGAGCGGCTCGGCGGCGGCGCCGGCAGCCTCTGCCCGCGGAGCCACCTCGTAGTTGTGGGCGTCGAACTTGCGGGTCAAGAGGTGGAACTTGTAGGTCAGGTCGGGGTAGAGGACCGTTTGCCGGCCCGATGGCGTCTGGTACCAAGCGCGGCACCCCGATGCCCAGACCGTGTCCTCGAAGCGGCTCTGCAAACGCCGGTTGTAGCGAGCCTGAGCCTCAGGCTTCACGTCGGCCCACGCGCTGCCACGGTCACGCAGCGTCATCAGCGCCGAGACGGCATAGTGGATCTGCGCCTCGAGCATGAACACGAGCGAGTTGTGACCGCCGCCGATGTTGGGGCCGGGGATGGTGAAGAAGTTCGGGAAGCCCGAGATGGTCGTTCCCAGGTAGGCCTCCATCCCGCCGGCCCACGCGTCGCGCAGCGCCCGGCCGCCGCGCCCGCGCACGGGGAAGCGGACGGCCTGCTCCGAGGCCTCGAAGCCGGTCGCGAGCACCAGCACGTCGAGCTCGTGGAGGCGGCCGTCTCTGGTCCTGACGCCGCGCGCCTCGATGCGCTCGATGCCGTCGGTGACCAGCTCGACGTTGCTGCGGCGTAGCGCGGGGTAGTAGTCGTTCGAAATCAGGATGCGCTTGCAGCCGATCACGTAGTCGGGGCGAAGCTTCGCGCGGAGGTCGAGCTCGGGCACGCTGCGCTCGAGGTGCAGCCGCGCGACGCGCTCGAGCATCTTGGTGATGCGGCCGCGGCTCACCAGGCCCGGGCCGATCAAGAGCTCGCGGCGCCAGTAGTACGCCGCGCGGATGAGCCGCTGGGCCCAAGGCACCGCTTCGTAGAAGCGCTTTTCCACGTCGCCGATGCTGCGGTCGAGCCTCGGGACGATCCACGGAGGCGTCCGCTGGAACACGTGCAGCTGGCCCACCTTTCCGGCGACCTCGGGCACGATCTGGATCGCGCTCGCGCCCGTGCCGATGATGCCGACGCGCTTGCCCGCGAGGGAGGCCGCGTGATCCCACTTCGCCGAGTGAAAGCGCGTGCCCTCGAAGCGCTCGAGGCCCTCGATCGTCGGAAACGACGGTTGGCTGAGCCCGCCCGAACAAGAAGCGACGGCGCGCGCGTGCAGGGTCTCACCGCCGTCGGTCGTGACGGTCCAGACACCGGTCCGCTCGTCGAACGTGGCGCCCGTCGCGGTGGTGCCGAGCCGGATGCGCCGGCGCAGATCGTACTTGTCGGCCACGCCCTTGAGGTAGGCGAGGATCTCGGGCTGGCGCGCGAACGTGTGCGACCACCGCGGGTTCAGCTCGAACGAGAACGAGTAGAGCTGCGACTCGACGTCGCACGCGCAGCCCGGATACTGGTTGGCCCACCACGTCCCGCCCACCTCGGCGTCCCGCTCGAGGATCACGAAGTCGTGCAGCTTCGCGCGGTCGAGCGCGATGCCCATGCCCAGACCCGAGAAGCCTGCGCCGATGACAATCACGTCGTGGATCGGAGCCGTCATGGAAGCCCCCTTCGAGAGGTGCCCGTATTCTGGTGCTCTATTGACCGACGGTCAATAGAGCACGGAACCACGCCGCCATCATACGCCGCCTTCGAGCGCTGCGAAGGCGAGCGCGCTGACGAGCCGGATCGCGCCGAACGAGAACGCCGCCCAGAACGCGAGCTGAATTCTCCCCCACGCCCGCGACGCGTCGCCGTAGGCCGCGTCGGCGGCGCGCCCACCCGCAAACCAAGCCGGCAGCGCGGTCAGGAGGCCGGTGACGACGCCGGTCGCCGCGGGCACCCCGACGCCCGGGAGCGGGCTCGGGTGGTTCACCGCCGAAGGACCGATGAAAAAGGCGCCCATCGCGATGCCGAACTGACCGCGGAGGAGTCCGGATTCGAGGGCGCTGTGCGTCGCTGCTCCGAGGGTCGCGAGCGCCGCGAGCCCGCACGCGGCCCCGATGACGAAGCGGAGCCGGAGACAGCGAATGACGCAAGCGACGAGCGAGACCGCCATCGCGAGGTCGAACATGGCGACCTCAACCGCCGGGCGGCATCGGCCATTCCGCCTCCGCGCGGTTCTCCCTGGTCCTCCCGCTCGAACCGGCTCAAGAGGGGGGCGCCCATGAGCCGCTCTGCCGTGCCGATACGCGCTGCCGGCGTCGACGAGATGGCGACCGCCATCGCGATCGACGACGACGCGACCAGTCTCTACGCCGACGCCGGCGTCGCCCTCGGTCTCACGAACGATAACCCTTTTGCGGTCGACGAGCAGGCTCGGTGGCGGCGCTCGGCCGAGCTGGGCCGGCTGTTTTTTGCGATGGACGACGCAGGTGGTCCCATCGGGATCGCCTCGCTCGACATCCTCGACGGCGAGCCGTACCTCGACCAGCTCTCGGTGCGGCGATCGGCGATGCGCCGCGGCGTCGGGCGCGGGCTCCTCCATCACACGTTCGCCTGGGCGCGAGCGAACGGAGACGCGCTCTGGCTCACCACCTACGGCCACCTCGCGTGGAACCGACCATTCTACGAGCGCGAGGGCTTCGCGGTGATGCCCGAGGCGTCGTGGCCGCCGGGCGTCGCGCATCACATCGCCGAGCAGCGACGGTGGTTGCCGCTCCCGGACGAGCGCGTGGCCATGCGACGAGCGCTTTGATCACTCGGGGGGCGGTCGGTCCGCCATGCGGGCGAGGGCGCCGCGCATCGCGAACGGCGTGTGCCGTGCGACCGCAGAGCTGAAACGGACGAAGAGGCTGGTCTCGTCGACGGCTCGGCCGCGATCGACGGCGCGCAGCGTCCGCGCCGCCACGTCTTCGGCCGACTGGGCCTTCGGATCCGGCCGGGTGTAGCCGCGCTCGTTCTCGCCGCGCGCCGCGTTGGCCCGGAAGCGCGTGTCGACAGGCCCCGGGCGGACGACGAGGACACGCACGCCGCGGCCCGAGAGCTCGGCGCGCATCGCCATGCTCAGGCCTTCGAGCGCGAACTTGGTCGCCGAGTAGGCGGCGTAGCGCGGCGCCGCCACCACCCCCGCCACCGACGAAATCATCACCACCGCGCCCCTCGCCGAGACCAAGTGCGGGAGCGCGAGCTGCGTCAGCGCGAGCGGGGCCACGACGTTCAGCTCGAAGAGCGCGCGCAGCCCGTCGAGGTCTATCTCCGGGAAGAGCGCGTAGTAGCCACGGCCCGCGTTGTTGACGACCACGTCGATGCCCCCGCCTGCCGCGATCGCCTCGGCCACGAGCGCCGAACGGTGCGCTCCGTCGGTGACGTCGCCGGGAACCACGCGCGCGCGGCCCCCACGCCGCTCCACCTCGATCGCGACCTCCCGAAGCGGCTCCGCACTGCGCGCGGAGAGAATCACGGTCGCGCCGCGGTCGCCCCAGGCCAGCGCGAGGGCTCGACCGATTCCCGTGGACGCGCCCGTGATGACGACGGTGCTCATGGCTCGGACGGTACTACAGGCGGTCCCGAGCGCGGAGACCCGCTTCGGCTCGCCGTGTCAAGGTGCGCTACATTGAGCGTAGTCTGGCGATATGAGCCCTTCGGAGATCGTGGTCCTGGTCGTGGGATTGTTGGTGGGGCTCGGCGCGGTCTTCGCCGCAGCGATCTTCTTCGTGGGCCGCGCTTCCAAAGAAGCGGCACGAGCCCTAGCGAAGGAGCTCGAGCGGGCAGACGAGCTGGCCGTGGTCGGCCCCGAGCCGGCCCTCTACTCGGGCGCTTCGACCCGGTTCTCCAAGGTGCGGGGCAACTGCGTGATGGCGCTCACGGAGCGCCGACTGCTCGTCCGCATGCTCGTGGGCTCTGACTTCGATATCGATCGAGCCGAGATCAAAGGCTTGCACGACGCGCGGACCTTCGACGGTCAGTTCCAGGGCAGGCGCTATATGGTCGTCGACCTGAGCGACGGCACCGAGGTCGGCTTTCTGGTTCGCGACATGACTCCGTGGCGAGCGGCCCTGGGCGAGATCACGACGCGCGCGCAGAAGCAGGACGAGTGACCGATACGTGCGGCATGGCCAGCGCCGCTTCCAGACGATGGCGGTCGAAGTCGAAGCTGCCCAGATGGATGGGGCGCAGAGGCGCGATCACCCGCAGCTCGACGTGGGGCGGAACCGAGGGCGCGGCCAATGGGCGAAACAGGCCCTCGTAGACGGTGCCGGCCGGGTGTGGGGTGACCACGGTCACGTGGGTCGCGCCGCGCCGCACGAGCTCGCCTATCAGGGTGTTGTCGCTGGCCCCGCCGTCGACGTGGATCTCACCGTCGATGCGGGGCAGGCGAGCGTAGAACGGCGGGAACGTGCAGCTCGCGAGGATGATGTCGTGGAACGCAGCGCGGGTGCGGCTCGAATGAATGGCGACCGCGCCGCTCGAGACGGATGGCTGGCGGCGCGTGAGCCCGCGGGCGAGGGCGGAGAGGCGAGTGGTGGACACGAGGAGCTCGGCCTGGCCGCTCTCGATGTCCGCCTCGGGGATGTGACGCGCGAGAGCCTCACGGACGATGCGGCTCATTCCGAACGGGCTCCGCTCCGAAGCTAGCCATTGCGTGGAAAAGAGCCTCGTGCTCGCGAGGGTGCGGTAAATGTCGGGGCCCTCGGCGCTCTTGCCGGCGACATAGGACGCCCCCGCGATCGACCCACTCGAGGCGCCGCCGACCACGTCGAATCGCTCGCCAGCCGCGACGAGCCGCGCGAGCACCGCGAATTGGAAGGCGCCACGGCAGCCGCAGCCGGGCAGAGAGAGCGCTCGCACGTCAGTAGAACCCCTCGCGCCGCGCGTAGCGGGCGGCGCGCTCGGCGTCGTGGGTGGCGGCGTCGAAGCCATCGCCCTTGATGGCAGCCATGATCTCGCCGGCGCTCGGGAGCGCGGCGCGTTCGAGGAAAGTGCCCTCGTCCCAGAGCCCCGAGCGCAAGAAGGCCTTGGAGCAGTGGGTGAACGCTTCTTCTACGTCGATCAGGACTCCGAGCTTCGGCACCTTGCCCTCGACCTCACACGGGGCGAGCAACGTGGCGTCGGTCACGATGGTGGCGCGCCCGTTGACGCGGAAGGTGTCGCCGACTCCGGGGACGAAGAACAGGAGCCCGACGCGGGGGTTGGCGAGGATGTTGCGCAGCGAATCGGCGAGCCGGTTCCCCGGCCGCTCCGGTATCAAGATCGTCGCGTCGTCGAGGATTCGAACGAAGCCCCGCGGGTCGCCGCGCGGGCTCACGTCGCAGCGCCCGTCACGATCCGACGTCGCGAGGCAAAGGAAAGGGGACAGCTCGATGAAGCGACGCGTGAGCGCGTTGAGGCGCGCGCACACTTTCTCGCGCGTGAGCGCGAGGGGAGCGCCGAGCAGATCGACGAGGCCGGCTTCGTCGGTGATGACCTGGGGCGTGAGGCGATGGCCCATGCCCCTCGTTTACCTTCGCGAGGCGCCGGCGGCGACCTGTTCGTCAGCGCTCGCGTACGCCCAGGATCTCGAAGAGCGTCGAGAGATCGAAGGGCTTCGGCAAGTAGGCGCGCGTCCCGCACTTCTCGGCCTCGGCCTCGAGCTCGTCGGGGGCCGAGCCGCTCAGCAGCACCGTCGGCATGTGACTGCGGAGGCGATGTCGCTGGCGGTGACCGCGCGCAGCCCGGCGATCTTCAGCAGCCTTTCCGTCGCATCGGCTTGGGTATGGTCGTCGTCGTCGACGACGAGAACGGTCTTGACGGAGGACGTGCCTTCGGCCCCATGCTCGAAATCGTAACGAGCGATCCTCGCCGTTGGAGAGTCTCCGCCAGCGAAGATTTTTGTAGTACCGCCGCGGTCAGCGGCCGTGACCTCACCGGTACGCTTCCGCCACGTAGCGGTACTCGACCCGCGCGTCGAAGTCGTCGAGCCCACCTCGGGCCGTCGACTTCGGGGGCACGCGGCCTTCGAGCCGCAAGAGCTTCGACGTCGAGTCCTCGAAGGTGAAGTCGATCGGGTCGACGACGAGCGAGAACAAGAAGCTCGTCGGCTTCATGCGCACGCGGGTCAGCCCCCCGTCACGCTCGAGCATAGCCAGATCGAATCCGATCGTTTCCTTGCGGTCGAGCACGGCGAAGCGGACCGGCACGACGGCTCCCGCGCGGATCTCGGCCAGGTGCCGCAGGATGAAGCCGACGAGGGTCGGGCCGGTGACGACCGGTCCTTGTCGCGGCTCGGAGGCTGTCTCGATGCCCGCCGCGTCGCTGAGCGTGAACACGACGCGTTCGCCGTCGACGCTCACACTTCCGGAGCGGCCCAGCTGATCGTGGTGGAGCGTGTAGCTGGCGAGCTCGTAGTCGGGCGAGTGGACGGCCGACTCCGCAATCGCGATACGGCCTTCGGTGTCGCGCGTCACATGGGTCGAGACCCAAGCGTCGCGGCGGCTCGTGTCCACGCGCCGCTGGTAGACGAAGGCGGGAGGCGGGTCGGACGCCTCGAGCGGGAAGACGGTGCCTTCGTAGACGAGGCTGCCGCGCTCCACGATCGACGCCGGCAGGTCGGGGGCGGGAGATGCCTCGTAGGCGCTGCTGCAGGCGGCGCCGCTGAAGACGAGGATGGCGCCGAGGGCTCGGGCGGGGGCTTGGATCAGGCTGGAAAGGAACATGATGACCTCCTGCGCTGAAACTAGATCGTTCCCGATTGACCAATAACCCGCCAAGGGGTGAACTCATTGTTCATGGTTGCGAACAATCGCGAACCCCTCCCCATCCAGGATCTGGCCGTCTTCGCAGCCGTCGCCGAGGCCCGAGGCTTCTCTTCGGCCGCGCGCCGTCTGGGGGTCTCCAAGGCGATGGTGAGCGTGGCGGTGGCGCGGCTCGAAGCGAGGCTGGGTGTGCGGTTGTTCCAGCGCACCACCCGCAAGCTGTCGCTGACCGAGGCCGGTGCTTCGGCGCTCCCACACGCGGAGCGCGCCTGGTCGGCGGCCCGCGACGCCGAGGAGGCGGCGACCCGCGCCGCGACGGAGCCGCGTGGGACGCTGCGCATCAACGCTCCGATGACGTTCGGGCTCCTCCAGGTTGCCCCTGCGCTCGGGGCCTTCGCTCTGAGCTACCCCGAGGTCACCGTCGACCTCGAGCTCGATGACCGGGTGCTCGATCTCGTCGAGGGCGGCTTCGATATGGCGGTTCGCATCGCGTCGCTCGCGGACTCGAGCCTGGTTGCCCAGCGCATCGGCAAAAACAGAAACGTCATCGTGGCGCACCGCGACTACCTGGCGCGAGCGGGCAGACCAGCTCGGCCGGCCGACCTGACCCGTCACGCCGCGCTCGTCTATTCGCTCTCGCCGACCGGTGCGCGCTGGACATTCACCCGCGGGAAGAAGAAGGAGGTCGTCGACGTCACCGGGCCGGTGCGCGCAAACAGCACGCTCGCGCTCCGAGAGGCGCTTCTCCAGGGGCTCGGCCTCGGGCGCGCCCCGCTCTTCGCGGTGGCCGAGGACATCGCGGGGGGGCGCCTCGAGCAGGTCTTGCCGGCATGGCGGCTGCCCGAGCAGGGCATCTATGCCGTCACCACGTCGCGCGAGCACGTCCCACGCAAGACGCGAGCGTTCATTGCGTTCTTGCGCGACCGTATCGGCGACCCGCCCGTATGGGAGCGCCTGGTCTCAGAGCTGTAGGCTCTTCGTCTCGAGGAACTCTTCCAGCCCGTGCCTGCCGCCCTCGCGGCCGATGCCGCTCTGCTTGTAGCCGCCAAAGGGAGCGCTGGGGTTGAACGAGCCCCCGTTGATTTCGACCTGTCCGGTCCGCAGCTTGCGGGCGACGCGCTTGGCGCGCTCGGGGTCGGCAGACCAGACCGCGCCCGAGAGACCGTAGGGCGTGTCGTTGGCGATACGGACCGCGTCGGCCTCGCCGTCGTGAGGGATGATGCACAGCACGGGCCCGAAGATCTCTTCACGGGCGATCGTCATGTCCGGGCGTACGTCGGAGAAGACGGTCGGCTTCACGAAGTAGCCGCGATCGAGCCCGGGGGGCGCGTCCGACCCGCCCGTCACGAGCGTCGCCCCCTCGGTGACGCCCCGGTCGATGTAGGCGCGCACCCGATCACGCTGCACCGCGCTGACGAGCGGGCCGAGGCGGCCTTTGTCGCCCAGCGCGTCGCCGAGCGTCATCTTCTCGGCCGCCGCCTTGGCGAGCGCCGCCGCTTCTGCCAGGCGCTCGCGCGGCACGAGCATGCGCGTGAGCGCGGAGCAGGTCTGGCCGGAGTTCAAGTAGCAGTTGGAGACGCCGGCCTTCACCGCCCGCTCCAAGTCGGCGTCGTCGAGGATCACGTTGGCGCTCTTGCCACCGAGCTCGAGCGCGACCCGCTTGATCGTGCCGCTCGCGAGCTCGGCGACGCGGCGCCCCGCGCGCGTCGAGCCGGTGAAGCTCACCATGTCGACGAGGGGGTGCGACGCGAGGGCCTCGCCTACGGTCGGCCCGTCGCCCGAGACCAGGTTGAAGACGCCCGGCGGCGCGTCCGCGGCGGCGACGACCTCGGCCAGGATGAAGGCGCTGAGCGGCGCTACCTCGCTCGGCTTGAGCACGACCGTGCACCCCGTGAGCAGGGCAGGGATCACCTTGGCCAGGACTTGGTTGAGGGGGTAGTTCCAGGGCGTGATGCACGCGACGACCCCTACAGGCTCGCGGACGACGAGCGAGTTGTTCACGCGCTCTTCGAGCTCGAGCGCTCGCGCGGCCGCGATGACCGCGCCGATCATCATCACCGGCATGCCGACCTGAATCGCCGTCGCGAGCTTCAGCGGCATCCCCACCTCGGCGGCGATCGTCCGCGCGAGCTCGTCCGAGCGCGCCTGCAGCCCCGCCGCGATGCGCTCGACCACTCCCGCGCGCGTGTCGATCGGCGACTCGCTCCAGGCGCCGAACGCGGCGGCGGCCGCGTCGAGCGCGCGCGCGGCGTCGGCCGCCGCGCCCGCTGGCACCCTCGCCATTACCTCTTCGGTCGAAGCGTTGACGACCTCGAAGCTCGCGGACCCTGTCGACGGCACCCAGGCGCCGTCGATGAAATGACGCTCGTGGTTCTCCATGTTCGCCTCGCGCCGCCATCCTACCAGCGTGGCGGGGCGGCGCGTGGCGCCAGGCGCCTCTACGAGCGCGCGCTCGACCGGCTGGACTGCGCGCCGTTCTTCTTGGCGACCTTCTTGGTCGGGTCGGCCGCGATCTGCTTCAGCAGCGCCTCACAGAAGGCGGGCAGGTCGTCGGGCTTGCGCGACGTGATCACGTTCTCGTCCTCCACGACCTCACGGTCGACCCATTTCGCGCCGGCGTTCTCGAGGTCGGTCTTGATGGAACGCCACGACGTCACGGTTCTGTTCGCGACGACGCCGGCCTCGGCGAGCATCCACCCGGCGTGGCAGATCGCCGCGACCGGCTTCCCCGCCTCGACCATGTCGCACACGAGGTCGACCATCCCCTCGTCGGTCCGCAGGTAGTCGGGGGAGTAACCGCCTGGAATCACGAGGGCATCGAGCGAGTCGGCGGAGACGTCGTCGATGGCGACGTCGGTGTCGATCGAGACCTCGTGCTTCTTGCCGACCAGGTGCTTGCCCTGCTTCAGGCCGATGACGACCGACTCGTGCCCCGCAGCCCGCACCCGGTCGAGCGGCACGCGTAGCTCCGAGTCCTCGAACATCTCGTCGACGATGAAACCGACCCTGGCCATGGCGCTACTCCTTCTTGGTGGTTCACGCCAACGAGGTGCAAGGCTCGCGCCTCGCGTCGAAAGCGAGCGATCGAGGCGGTGAGGGTGGGCTCAGTCGCACTGATTCTGGTGAGCCGTGGCCTTCGTGTCTTCACCACCGCCCTTGGCGGTCGCTTTGGTCTGCTGCGAGCCCTGTTTCCACCTGCGCTTGGCCTCGTCTTTGCCGCCCTCGAAGAGCCCGCCGACCGAGTCGCCGAGGGTCTTGACGCCTTCGACTGCGGTCTCGGCGCCGGTCTTCGCGGCGGTGCCCGCCGTCTCTGCCGAGCTCTTCACGCAGGGGTCGACGTCATCCGCGGTCTTGTCGTCCGAGCAGGCGGTGGCGACGAGAACGACGAGCGCGAGCTTGACGCGTAACATGTGAGCGATCGTAGCACCCGAGATCGATCAGGGCTCGACGCTGACCGCAATGGGGGTTCCCGGCTTCGCGTCGGGCCCCGCGGCCACCACGAACACCAGCTGGCCCTTTTCTTTGGTCTTCTTGTCGAGGTAGACCACCCTGACGCGGATCGGCTC
>CALKVR010000768.1 GCA_938004815.1 uncultured Polyangiaceae bacterium
TTTCGGGCGAGCTTCGGCTTCGGCGGCATCCGCTACTGGAAGCTCGGGGTCGCCGACCGCATCCCGCTCGATCCGCCGGTGGGCTCGGAGCGCTCGCGCTCGTACATCCAGCTCGAGGCCGACTTCCTCGCGCGCGGCGATCTCTTGTTCTGGGGCATCGGCCCGCGCACCCTCGACGAGGACGAGACCGGCTACGGCATTCGAACGTGGGGTGGCGGCGGGCGAGTGCACATCGAGCCCTGGCGCGGATCGTTCTTCGAAGCCTGGGTGACCGGTCGCGACACGGTGACCGGGGCGGGGGAGTGCGCCGACTCGGTGACGGTGATCGACCCCAACGCGCCAGGTTTCAACGCCGTCCGCCGCAGCTGCGATCCGCCCACGATCCGAAACCGCGCGCTCGCGGGGCGACGACCACCCCCGGGCTACGGGCGCGCCTACGTCACGGTGAAGAGCGGTCTGCGCTTCGTCCTCGACTCACGCGAGGAGCGCCCCGCGCCCGGCTCGGGGGTCGCCGCCGACCTGTCGGTCGAGCAGGTTTCCGAGACGGACGATCCGGATAGACAAGGGTGGTTCAACGTCTCGGGCTCGCTCGCCGGGTTTCTCGACCTCACCGGCACGCAGCGGGTGCTCTCGCTCGCGGTCACGGCGCGGACCCTCGAGCCGATCGACGACGACAACTACGACGTCCCTTTCACCGAGCTCTTGGGGGCCGGGCGCCGCGAAGACGTACCCGACCTCGAGCTCATGAAGGGGTTCCGGCCGGGCCGCCTCGTCGGCAAGAGCGCGACCGCCGTCACCCTCGAGTACCGCTGGCCGGTGTGGGCGTTCCTCGACGGCGTGATCCAGAACGCGGTCGGCAACGTCTGGAGCGAATCGCACTTCGAGGACTTTCGCTTCGAGCTGCTGCGGTATTCGTTCCTCGCCGGGATCCGATCCACGAACCACCGCGACCACTCGTTCAACCTGCTGTTCGGCGTCGGCACCGAGACGTTCGAACAAGGCGCCGCACCGAACGCGGCGCGTATCCTGATCGGCGGCACCACCGGGTTCTGATCAGAGCTTGGCCGCGACGAGCAGCAGCGACACCAGCATCTTCTCGAGCGCGTCGAAGCCGGCCTCGAGATCGAAGGCGTCGTCGAGGAGCTTTTGCACGACGAGGCCGTCGATGGCCGGGATGATCACGGCCGCCAGCCCATCGTGGGTCACGCCGAGCGAGGCCCCGAGAGCGGCCTCGGCCTCGGCCACCAGCGCGGCCGTGTGCGCGCGCACCTCACGACGGAGCTCGGCGACCTCTTTGGCGAGCCCCGGGTCGCGCAGCGCGAGCGCCTCGAGGTCGGCGATCATGCGGTACCAATCCGGTAGCTCGAGGCCGCGCTGCTTGGACCACGCGAGGAGCGCGCGCGTCCGCTGCATGGGGTCGGCGGGGAGCTCGAGCGCGGCCATCTCGGCGCGGTAGGCCTGACAGGCCGAGCGAACCACCTCGAGCAAGAGCTCGCCCTTGGACGCGAAGTAGTAGTGGACGAGCCCGGGGGCGACGCCGGCCGCGCGAGCGATCTCTTTGATGGATGTCTCGTGGCTCCCCCGGCCCGCGAGGACGGAGAACGCCGCAGCGACGATCTTGTCGCGCGCCGGCGGCTCGGCTTCGGGGCGGGTCAGGGCTCGTTGAGACAGGCGGCGATCTCCGTGGCGCACTCCGTTTGAGGGTCGTCCTTGGTCAGGATGCAGCGTACCCCGTCCGAGACGACCTCGCTCGACTCGGGGCGCGACGCGAGGACGCAGTCGGTGAGGCCGTGCAAAAAGTCGAAGAACCCGCCGCCCTGCTCGATCTGCTGCATGCAGCCCAGGACTTGGACGCAGGTGTCGGTGCCGTTGCCGACCCAGTCGGCGTTGAGGTTCTGCGTCCTCTGCACGTCGTTCGCGTCGACCGCGCAGTTCGAGACCTCGGGGCGCGCAGGCCAATAGGACGCGATGAACATGCACATCTCGTCTGACGACTTGGGCCCCTGGTAGACGGTGCGCGCCTCGGGGTTCTGGTAGCCGCAGAAGTACTCGATGCGGCTGCCGGCGGCGACGGCGAGGCCGGGCTCGAACGCCTTGACCGGCACGCCCTCCCACGCCGTGTTCTCGTAGATCGTCTCGCGCGCGCCGTCGGGGGCGACGCGCACCGCTGCGTAGTCGACCCCGCGCCGGTGCATGTGCGACTGCGCGTTGCCGAGCGTGACGTCGTGGGGGAGCGGGCACGACATCTTGGCCAAGCCGGTGCCCATCGGGTCGACGCGGATCAGCGGGTTGAACCAGAACAGCATCCCGCCCTCTTCACGCACCTCCGAATCGGGGATGGTGTGAACGTTGATACGGACCTCGGGCTCGATCGGCTCGGGCTGCGCGTTCACGTAGTGGACGTTCATGAGGAGCACCGCGTTCGGCGGCACCTTCATCGCGACGTCGCTGGGAAAATCGACGATGGACTCGCCGGTGGCGTTCTGCGACCCGGCGATGAGGTTCGAGACCTGCCAGTCGAAGATCACGCCGTCGGAGCAGTCGAAGACCTGCGTCGTGTCGACCGGTACGCCCTGCTCGTTGGCGGTCGGGATATCGGTGTAGGGCGTGAGATAGAGCAGGACGTGGTGGCTGCCGGTCGTGAACTTGATCTCGTCGCGGTTGACGTTCAGCCCGGTCGCGGGCGCGCGCACGAACTGGCAGTGCTCGACCTCGGTCCCCGCGGGGATCGACGTCACCATCTTGTACTGCACGCCCTGGCCATCGGGCGGGGGCGGGAGAAGCTCGTCGGGGGTCGGGCTCGACTCGCCGTCATCACCGCAAGCGGCAGCCAAGAGCGCGAGGAGGGCGACCGGAAGAACGCGAAAGCACATGCAAGGCTCCCTGGTTGAGCGACCAACCAGCCTTGTAGCGTCTCGTTTTCATTCGTCAAGGACTGCCTCGTCCTTTTTTCGCTCCATCGCGGCGTCGAGCTCGCGCCGAACGTGCGACGGGCTCCCGACCGCTCCGCGCAAGAGGCGCGGCTCTTCGGGCCGGGTGAACACGCCGACGGTCGGCGTCCGCCCCATGTAGGTCTCGAAGAAGCCGGCGACGCCTTCGGCTCGCGCGACGTCGAGCGATCGCCTGATCGCGCGGTCGTCCGTGACGTCGAGCACCACGAGGTCGACGTCGTCCTCGAACGGCGCGTAGCCCATCATCAGACCGGGGAGCACCTCCTGGCAGACACCGCAC
The DNA here is from genome assembly GCA_938004815.1 of uncultured Polyangiaceae bacterium. GTDB lineage: Bacteria > Myxococcota_A > Polyangia > Polyangiales > Polyangiaceae > Xiheicaenibacterium. The sequence goes on from CALKVR010000768.1 coordinate 3,232, forward strand.
CATGCTGCGCTGATCACGACGAGCTTGGGT
>CALKVR010000769.1 GCA_938004815.1 uncultured Polyangiaceae bacterium
AGGGAACGAAGGTGAACCGCCTGGGCGCTCGCGCGTGATTTCAGGCCTCCGTGACTTGACCATCCGACATGACTATAATCCGATTCACATGAAGGTGAACCTGGCTGAGGCCAAGGCGCGGCTCGCCGAGCTGATCGACGCGGCGCTGAGCGGCGAAGAGGTCGTCATCGCCCGCCGTAACAAGCCCGTCGTTCGCCTGGTCGTCGTGAAGGAGGCGCGTGTGAAGCCCGTAGCAGGCCTCTTTCGGGGGAGGATTCGTCTCGGCGACGACTTCGACGCGCCGCTCGACGACTTCCGCGAGTACGCGGGGTGAGGCTCCTCCTCGACACCCACGCCTTCCTCTGGTTCTGCGCAGATGACCCTGCGCTCAGCCCGGAGGCGAAGTCTCGGATCCAAGATGCCCGCAATGACAAGTTTCTCAGCGTCGCCAGCATCTGGGAGATCGCGATCAAACGCAGCTTGGGCAAGCTGCACCTGTCGGTCGAGCTGTCCGAGCTCGTCGCAGAGGGGACGATCCCGAACGGCATCGGTATCCTCGACGTTCGCACCGAGCACGCGGTCGGCGTGGTGGCGCTCCCGTTTTTCCACCGCGACCCGTTCGACCGCCTGCTGGTCGCCCAAGCTCTCGCAGAGCGGCTGACCATCGTTGGCGGCGACACGGCCTTCGATGCTTACCCCATCCGTCGCATTTGGTGACTGGCCGAGTCGGCAGCTCGAGCCGGATGCTGTGGCGTGCTGGTTGACAAAATGCCCAAACATCAGGGTCGCGGCGCTTTTTCGAGCAACTGTCGCGAGTTCGCGTCGACAATGACTGCATGAAGCAGGCTTCGAATTTTCCCCGAAGTCCCGTTCGCTCGGCGCCTCCCCGCTGATGGGCTGGGCGCTCCTCCTCACGGTCGCCGCCTGCGGCGATTCAGGAGGCGACGGTGGGTCCGGCGGCGGCGATTCGCCCGCGCTCCTCGACCAGTCCGACGCTTGCAAGCGCTACGTCGAGTGCACGTCGACCGTCGCGCCCTCCGGCCTGGGTCCGATACTCGATGCCTACGGCCCCGACGGGAGCTGCTGGGGCCAGGACCAAGACCTCTGGGACACGTGCAACGACGCGTGCATCAACGGTACCGCCGACTACTCGACCCAGTTCCCGGACGAGACCGCGTGCTGGGGGTGCGTCGATGATTCCGATTGCGGCAAAAGCAAGCCGGCTTGCGACGTGTCACAGCACGTTTGCGTGACGGAGGCCGAGCTCCCTTGCGGCGGCCAGTGCACGGCAGACGCGCCCGAGTGCTACACGATCCCGAGCGACGGCGCACAAGTCTGCGTGAACGACGACGGCCTTTGCTTCGCGACCGTCTTCCCCTCGATCGGAGCCGATCCGCACTGCTTGGATGACCCGGCGTGCAGCGCCATCTGGAGCGCGGGCGGCCCCTGTGCTGGCGTCGGTCAAGATTGCAGCGGCCTGCAGTTCGGCACCCCTTGCTACGACGTCTGGGGCATGGGGGAGGTCCCGACGGAGTGCGTCGACTGCGGGGGGTGACGCGAAACACGCGTGACTCGACAAGCGGCAGCGCGCAATTGTCGGTTGTGAATCGCCTGTCGCCTGTTGCGTATTCCCTCAGTTCTTCTGCCTGCTCTTCACGTCCTCGGAGTGTTTCTTTCCGAGCTCGTAGACCTTGTCGAGCGAAGCCTGCGGCAGCGTGGCGCGCGCCTCGATCTTGTTGCCCTTTCGCTCCCACTCGAGATCGGGCAGCTCCATGCCGGCCTCGGAGCTGGCGCCGAGCTGAAAGAGCGGCCACGAGGCCTTGAGATCGCCCATCGCGAGCTCGGCGTCGTCGCCCGTCTTGGCGGTGAACGTGATCGTCACGTCGGCGTCGCCGCCGCTCGGCACGACGAAGATGCGCATCGTCTCGAGCGTCCTGGGGATGAGCTGGATCGGGACCGGACCGAGCTTGATCTCACCCGTCTTGCTGACAAGCTTGTAAGGCTGGATCATGTAGGCGTCGATCGCGTACGACTCCTTGGTGTAGTCGGGGAACTTCGCGATCTTGATGCGCGCGAGCTGCTCGTCGACGCGCTTTTTCTCCTCTTTCGCCCAGTCGTCGTCGGACATCTCTTTGTCCTTTTTCCCGCGCCTGGGCCAGGGCAGCACGTAGAGCAGGCCCTTGGACGGCACGGTGGCGAAGATGCGAACCCCCTTGTCGGCCGTCGCCTTCCACGCGGGGACGGGCGTGTCCTCGAGCTTCGAGCCGCCGCTCGAGTCGGCGAGGCTCTGGATCGTCGTCTCGACCTTCTCCATGTCGATGTTGAACTTCATGATCGCGACGACGTCGCCCGAGATCTTGATCTGCGGGCCCGTGATCACCATCGCGTCCATGTCGTTGATGGGGTCGATGCCCGAGCCCTTGAAGAACGGCTCCCACTGCTTGAGCGTGGGCAGGAGCGCGCCGAGCTTGGCGCCGACGGGGTGCTCGCGCAGGCGCGAGCCGACCAGGATGATCTGGACGTTGTTCGGGTTCTTGGAGAGATCACGCATCGCCTTCTGGTTGGCGAGCGGGTCCTTGTCCTGAGGCAAGGGCGGCGGCGCGTCGGGTGGGGCATCGATGCCCGCGTCCTCGATCTGCTGGCTGCCGTCGGGGCCCGCGTCCTCGATGCCCTTCGACGCGTCGACCCCTGCGTCGGCGATCCCAGTCCCGTCGTCGCCCGTCTCTTCCGGGCTCGTGACCTCGACCGCCTCTTCTTTCTGGGCGGGGGGCTTTTCGATCTCGTCGTCCTCGATCTCGATGTCGATCGGCACGATCGCTTCGCTGTCGGTCTCCTCGGTCTCGTCGAAGAAGCCGAACGTGAGGAGCCGCACGAAGGGCATGAACGGCAGGTGCAAGACGACCGCGAGCGCAAAGCACGCGAACAGCCGACCGGGGGAGAGACCGAGCCGCTCGATCAGGCGCACCGCCGGCGGTACCCCCGGCGGGAGCCACCGACCACCGGCCGACGCCGCGTGCGCGGCCCCGAGGAGCGGGGCCCTGTCGGCTGCCGCTTCAGGGCGTGTCAAATCGAGCACTCCTCCGCGTCTGTTTTCCCACAGGGTGGACCTCGGCGCGTCCGTCCTCGCAAGGTATCACGGTGTGTGCAGCTGGCACGGTCCTGGCTGTTGGACGTGCCAACCCCTGAAACACACCTCTGACAGGTGTGAAAATTGGGATCGACTTCGGCCTGGCGAGTAGTAGACCGAGGGCCCCTGTTGGTGCTCGCCCCCTCGGGGCGGCC
>CALKVR010000770.1 GCA_938004815.1 uncultured Polyangiaceae bacterium
TCCACGAGCCGGCCGACTTCGTCCTCGTCGGCAGGCGCCTCGCCCTGCGCCGTGATGGCGTCGAACGCCTGTGCGATGGCGGACGGGCTCGGGCGCTGCCCAGGGTCGCGAGCGAGCCCGCGCCCGATCGCCTCACTCACCGACGGGCTGATCTCGGCGCGCACCGTCTTCACCTCGGCGATCGGCCCCGTGAGCACCTTCTGGATGATGGCCGCCTCCATCCGTGACGCGAAGAGGCGCTGCCGCGTGAGGAGCTCCCATGCCAGCACGCAGACGCTGAAGGTATCGGAGCGGACGTCGGGCGCCGGCGGCGCTGGGCCGAGCGTGAGGCTCATCGCCTTGACGCGCTCGGGCGACGCGTACGTCAGCCGCTCGAGGTTCTTCGCGTAATGGAGGCCGAACCGCACGAGCGCGCGATCGACCCCGAACCCCGTGATGCGCGAGCGGCCGTCGAGCCCGACGTGGATGCACCACGGGCCGAGCTCGCCGTGCGCGAGCGAGGCGCTCTCGCTCGCCGCCGCGATCCCCTCGAGGACGTCGAGGACGATGCGGCCGGCGATCGTGGGCGGCAAACCGTCGGGCCCGGCCTTGCGCAAGAGCGAGGCCAGCGTCTCGCCCTCGGTGTGCGCGTAGGCGACGAAGGGCTCGCCGTCCGTGACGCCGTGATCGACGATCGCGGCGATCGACGGATGCACGAGCGCACGTGCCGCCTTCGCCTCGGCGAGGAACGCGTCGCAGAGTTGCGGGCTCTTCGCCACGTGACGATGGACCTTCGTGATGAGCACGGTCTCGCCGGCGGCGCTCGTGGCGATGTAGGAGGCGCCCACGCCGCTCGTGAAGACTTCTTTGGTCAGCTCGTAGCTACCCAGCTTCTTGCCGCTGACCTGCTGAGGGATGAGCGCCATCTGGTTCGAGGGTAACAGGGGCCGCCAGCGAGGGGGAAGTCGAGGAGGTTTTCGGCCCCCTGGGATACTAGCCGGACACGCCCATCGCCCGGTACACGGCCGAGCGGTAGGCGAGCCACGCCTCGAGCGCGCTCTCCATCGCGGTCGCTATGCGCTCCGCGATCGCGTCGTCTGCGACGTGATCGAGCACGGCCCCCCAGGCGTCTTTGCGGTGACCCGACTCGACGAGGCGATGAGCGCGAACAAGCTGCATTTTCTCCGGCGGGCACCCGTAGTGCTCGACCATCGGGTGACGTCGCACCTGCTCCTCCACGGTGGGGAGCTGTCGCGCCCCGGCGAGCTCGGCGCGCTCGTTCACCGAGCCCTCCACGAAGATCGTCAGGACCGCCGCCCCGACGATCCACGGGGGCTCGATCGACACTCGATCGAGCAGCTCTCGGTACGCGACGGCCTCGCCCTCCAGCGGCGGACCGCCTGATTCCAGGGCGTCGCGCTCGAAGCCGAGGCCGCCCATCATCTCGAGGAACAGCTCGGGGTGGGGCCGCCCCACCGAGAGCTTTCCGGTTTGCTCCTCGAAGATGTTCTCGGCGAGCGACGCCCGCACGTCTGCGGGGGGCCCTTGGCCCAAGACGCGCGCCAGGAGCACCGGGAAGTCTCTCACGTAGGTGAGAAACTCGTGCCGGAAGTGGACCAGGAGCTGGGCTCGGTCGAGCCCGGGCCGCGTCAGGTGCACGAAGCCGGGGTGGTGCTTGCGGTCCATCACCCCGAGCAGTCGCTCGCGAAGCCCCTCGCGAAGGGAGTTTCGGTCGGTCATCGGATGCTGGGAGGCATCCTAAGGGACCCGCCGTCAAATGGCCGAATCCACGCGGGTCCAGCTCATGTCCACCTCGAGCCGGTAAGAGCCCTCGAATGGGTGAGGCGTGGAGGCGCCCCACTCGTCGGGCGACAGCATGGAGAAGTAGAGCTCGCCGCTCGTGCGCCGGTAGAGGTGGTAGGTCGCCCCGGCTCGCTTGCGAAAATTGCAGGCTGCGCGGTGGAGCTCGCCCGCTCGCTCCGCGCGCTCGAGGATGCCCTTGGCCTTTTCTTGCAGGGAGCGGATCTGCTCGGCGATGACCTCGAGCTGCCCGCCCACGACCGCCCCGAGGACCCGGTCCGCGTCCTGGATCTCCCGCGCCAGATCGACGAGCTCGAACGGCGGCGCGAGCCGCGAGACCGGGTACTTGGACGCGTGGTCGGAGGGCACCAGCGCGGTGCCCTCGTCGGGAGCACCCCCCTCACGTCGTGAGGGGGGTTGGGGGGGAGAATCCACAGGAACGAACCTCACGGAAAATCGAGACGCCTCTGTCTCCTCAATAACCCTTCATCAGCTGGGTGAACATGGCCTGGCCGAGCTCGCGGTAGCCCTTGATCGTCAGGTGGATACCGTCGGCCTGCACCTTGGGCTCGCTCTCTTCGCGGAGCTTGGCCATGGCGCCCTCGCCGCCGAGGATCTCCCAAGCGTCGAACCAGGCGCACCCCAGCTCCGCAGCGCGGGCCATCAGCGTCGCGCGCATCTTGGTCGTCCGCGTCTCGGCGTCTGCGCGATCGGTGGGGGACACGACGACGCAGTCGCAGGACGGGGCCGCGCTGCGCACCCGTTCGAGCAGGGCACGTGCGTCGTCGGCCACGCGATCGAACTTGGGCGTGCCGTCACCGGCCTCGTTGGTGCCGAGCTCGAGGATCACGAGGTCGGGCTGGCGGCGCGCGACCTCGGCCGTCCACGCCTCCGCGTCCCAGGCCAGCATCGTGCCGTACCGCGCCCCGTTGATCGAGAGCGTGTCGAGGACGACCCCGGGCGTGGTGCGCGGGTCTGCCTCGACCACCACGCCGCAGAGGTCGGTGCGACCGATCGGGCGAACGGCGAACGATGAAGATGACGGACCCGTCAACATGACGTGCCGCAGCTCGTTGATGGGTGAATCTGCGCCGACCTGGAGTGAGCGTCGCTGCCCGCCGACGGTGATCTCGAGCTGATCGTCCGGCTTGTGGAAGCGGTAACAGAGATCGAACGAGAGCTGTTCGGCGCCGCCGGTGTCGCTGACGGTCAGCTCCACGCGGGGGCTGTCCGCGTAGCCGCTCATCATCAAACCCCCGAGGCCGAACACACCGTCGTCCTGGCGCTCGATCCAGACGGGGCGCTTCGGGCGCATGCGCCAGCGCCCATCGACCTCGAGCTTCAGGCCGTCGTGGCGGTAGTTCTTGTACCCGAGGTGGACGAAGCCGGGGCCGCCGGATCCGAAGCGCTCGGCCAGCGAGCGGCGGAGCTGGCCGCTCCAGAAATCGGCTTGCCCGTGCGAGTCGCCCAGCCAGAGCACCCTGACGTGACGTGTCGCCCGCTTCTCTTCGAGCGCGCGCAGCGCACCGTGGAACCGCGCGAGCTGCGGGTTGGATGAGGTTCGCGGGGCTGCGACCGGCGCGACCGAGGCCGACACCGGGAGGTGCGGGGGTGAGGCGTCGGTGAGCACGGGGGAGAGCGCGGCGGCTTCGATGTGCTCGGGAACCGAGGGGACGACCGGCTCGGCCGCGCAGCCCAGGAGACCGAGCGCCGGGAACAAAGCCCACCTCGGGAAGGGCGGGGGGGCGCGGGTAGCGATCGCTGCGACGAACTGACCAAGCACGGAAGCCTCACCGACTCGGATCACCGTTACCGTAGCGTGACCCGGGCGTCCCACTTTGGCGCGTGATAAAAAACGCGCGTGCGCCGGGCGCGTCTCTGGGTGGTAGCGCTGCTCTCTCTGGCTGCGGCGGGGTGTGGCCCCTCGGCGTCGGAGCAGGGGCCACCGGCCGCGTCGAGCCCGGCTGCGCCGGCGGAGGTGGCGAGGCCGGCCGCGGCGGCGGTGGTGTTCACGGTGCACGATCCTGGGGCGCTGCACGACGCGCTCAAGGGAGACGGCGGCCTCGGCATGCTCTTCCTCGGCCGGTCGTGGGCCGCGAGCGCGGTGGGCCTCGCGGGGATGCCCATCACGGCGGCCGAGCACGTCGATCTCGCCGGGCCGGTGCGCGGTGTCATCAGCAAGCGGGCAGGCGATTGGGGGTACGCCCTGGCCATCCCGCTACAGAATCGCGGCGGCCTCCTCGCGATCATGACGGCCGGCGAGGCGTCGCGGTTCCGCCGCAAGCCCGTCGACGGCGTGGATCGGCTCGTCCTCGCGAAGCCCGACGGCGACGCGAGGGTGCGCGGCCTCGCCGGCAGCTGGCTCGTGGTCGCCGGGTCGGAGCAGGATTTTGCCGAGCTAGCCCCCTTTCTCGCGCATCCCGCGGCGGGCGCGATGCCGGTGCGTGACACCGCTGGAC
>CALKVR010000771.1 GCA_938004815.1 uncultured Polyangiaceae bacterium
GGCGAGCGCCCGCCGGTCGCACCGAGCCCCAGGCCGAGCGCACCGACGGCGGCGCGCTCGAGCGCGCCACGCGCACGAGCGCGCGGAACGCTTGATCGCGCTCTTCGATCGACAAGAGCTCCGCGCTCGTGCTCCGGCACCAGCTCTTGAGGTCGATGGGAAAGGCGGCGTCGTCGGATTGGATCTCGAGCAGACCCCCCGTCGCCGAGAGCTCGCGCGCGGCCCGCGCCGTGGTCAGGATCGGCTCGGGGCCGCGCAGACCGATGCAATCGACGGAGGTGGCTTCTGTGGCCTGGAATCGTTCGGTCAACGTGCTCATCTCAGTTCTCCTGTGCGGCCAGAAGGGCTGGGAAAGACTCCCCGAAGCTGCGCGTCATCTGCTCGACGAAACCTCGCGGGTCGTCGACGGCTTCTTGTTCGAGCAGCACCCTCAGGGTTCGCGCGAGGCTGCCCATCTCTTTGAGCTCTGCGAGGTGCGAGATCCGCTCGATGAGCTCGCAGAGGTGCGCCGTGTCGGCGCCGGCCTGGCTCTCGACCGCCTCTTCGAGGCGCGCCAAGAGCTCGGGGATCTCGCCGAGCGCGCGTCGACAGAACTCGCGCGAGTCGGCGATACGCTTGCTGGTCGGGGCGAGGACGTCTTGGCCGATGCACTCCGTCAGCGCGGTGAGCTGCTCGGGCAAGAGCGCGCACACGCGAAGCCGCTCGGCGTGCCACGCGGCCGCGAACGGCCTGCCCGACACGGCGAAGAGGCCGACGTCGGGCATGACGTTGGTCAAGTAGCGAGCGAGCGTCAGGGGGTCGGGCTCGGCGAGCTCGGCGTCGATCACGACCGCGTCGAGCCCCTGCTGGCCGAGGATCGCAGAGACGCGCGGCTCGAGGCGTACCACCCGGTGCCCCTCGCTCTGCAGGCCCCGCGTCAGCGTCTGCAGGTTTTCGCCGGTGTCCATCACGACGCCGACCAAGCGAGAGCTGCGCGACGCCCACCACGAACGAACCTCGGGCTCGAGCTCCGACCACGCCCGCAAGAACTCGTTCATCGTGGGGCGATCGGTGGCTTGGTGGTGCAGCATCGAGCCCACGAGCGCGGCCAGGTCGGCCGGCATCGTGGGGCAAAGCAGCCGCGGGTTGGGCGGCTCGCGCTGCGTCTCGAGGATGTAGAGCAGCTCGGTGAACTGCGCGACGTGCGAGTAGATCTCCGACCCGGTGAGCGTCCACCAGAGCAGCGCCCCGACGGAGTAGACGTCGGACGCCGTCGTCGGGTTACCCCGAAGCTGCTCGAGCGCCACGTAGAACGGCGTGCCGATCATCGCGTAGTTGGTGCTCGTCGTGAGGTCTTGCAGGTGAGCGATCCCGAAGTCGAGGAGCTTGACCGCGAACCCGCCGGGCCCCTGCGAGAGGAACACGTTCTCGGGTGACACGTCGCGGTGGACGATCCGGTTCGCGTGCACGTACGAGAGCGCCGAAGCGAGCTGGTTGAACCCGCGCACGAGCTCGTCGGCGTCGAGCCGCCCGCCGCGGCGTAGTCGCTGCCCGAGCGTCTCTCCGTCGAGGTGCTCCATCGCCAGGGCGGGGAGGCCCTCCTCCGTCTCGCCCGCGGTGTAGATGACGACCAGGTTAGGGTGGCTCACCCGCGTCGCCGCGCGCACCTCGGACGCGAACCGCTTTCGAACCAGGTCGGCTTGGCCGCTGCGGAGCAGGTGCGGGTGGGCGATCTTCACGACCGCCTTGCGATCGGTGCCGACTTGATCGGCCAGGTACGCCGCCGCAAAGGCGCCTTGCCCAAGCACCTCGAGGAGCCTGAAGTTGCCCAGCACGATGCGGTTCATTGCGATCGGGTCGCCCGGCGGGCTGCCCGAAGGCGCGTGCGCGTTCACCGCGTGAAGCCTACCCCGGACGCAGGCGGTCCGACCACGGACTGTCTGGCCAGTGGTCGCCGGGCCTCCGTGGCGGCGCTCGCCACCCTGACAGAATCGTCAAGCGATGGGGATGGGCCAGGCGATCGGGGTCTTGGCCAGGCGCTGGGTGCGGCGGCCCCACTCCGCCTTGAGCTCGGCGATCGACAGGCGAGCCTGCGGCAGCCGGCGCAGCGCGGCGAACAAGAGCTCGCCGATGTCTTGCAGCCGCGGATCTCGCGCGAAGCTGCGCAGGCGGGGCGGCAGCCCGTCGTGGCCGAGGTGCGAGCTCACGAGCGCGATCTCGGTCTCGCCCTCCATCAGGAGCTCACCGGTCAAGAGCTCGAAGGCCAGACACGCGAACGCGTACACGTCGGCCGCCATGGGCGTCGGCTTCGCGTCGGCGGGGGCGGCGCCCCACACCTCGGGCGGCGAATAGGGCGCCGAGCCGCAGCCGGGCCGCAGGTTGCGGCCGGCCAGGCCGAAGTCGACGAGCACCGCCGTCGCGCCGTCGCGGAGCACGACGTTCGCGGGCTTGAGGTCGAGGTGCCCGACGCCGGCCTCGTGCATCGCGGTGAGCCCGTCGAGGACCTCGGCCAGGGCCTGGAGCGCGCGCGGCACGTCGAGGCCCTGCGTCTCGACGAGGCGCTCGAGGTTCGGCCCCTCGACGAGCTCCATCACGAGGATCGGCTTGGGGCGCGCGCCCAGATCGAACGAGACGAAGCGCGCGAGGCTCGGGTGCGGGGGCAGCGCCATGAGCGCCGACGCTTCGGCCCGGAAGTGCGCGAGGAACTGCGCCTCGGAGAGGTGGCGAGCCGCGTTCTCGTTGTAGTCGGGCACCTTGAGCGCGAACCGCTCGGCGGACGCGTCGTGACGATCCTCGACGCGGGTAACCACGAACACCGAGCCGACGCCGCCGACGCCGAGCGAACGTTCGACATAGAACGCGCCGAGCACCCGGCGCGGCGGGAGCCACGGGGGGAGCTCGGTGGTGACGCCGGCGTCGGCGCGGCGGACATCGGCCGGCAAGCGAGCCACGCTCTTCGCGACCGCCGCCACCAGCTCGCCGATCGGGCCCGGGATGCCGATCGCCATGCCGCGCGCGGCGTCGGCGCAAGCCTCTCTGCTCAGCGGCTCTCCGGACGCGAGCACGCGCGACAAGAGGCTCGAGAGCGTTCGGGTGACGACGGGCGCCGGCCCCTCGTCCGCCGCGTGGTCGAGCGCGCGGGCGCGGGCGCCGGCGTGGATCTGGGCCAGGGCGTGGGCGGCGTTCTCGAGCGACATGACGGTGTCGGACTCTGCGCTCTGCTGTGAGAGATCGCGGAGGCTGCCGGCCGCGCCGATGGTCGTCGCCGCGTGGTGCAGCCGGACGAGCACCGAGCGGAGCGCGTCGGCGCGGGCCGTGCCCACCTCGGCCAAACCGTCCGTCAGCGCGAGCAGCGCGGCGAGCGCTTGCTCGGCGACGGGCGCCCCCGTGTCTGCAGGCGGATAGACGGAGTCGGCCGGCGCGGGTGCTGGCGCTTCGAGGCCGGCGATCAGCTCGACGAGCGGCGCCATCAGCGCCCGAAAGTCCGGGTCCATCGAGGCCTCACCCAGCGTCGCGAGGTCGCGAGCGGCGCCGAACGCGCCGGTGGCGATGAGCACCGCGTCCGAGACGTCGCACGCCCCCGCTCGCGTCAGGGCGTCGAGCGAGCGCGCGAACGTGGCCATGAGGGCGCGGCGCAGCGACGAGGCCGGGCCCCGCTCGAAGGCGCTCTCGAGCTCGCGCATGGCGGTGCGCCAGCGCTCGAGCGGCGGCTCGATGCCGGTGTCGTCTCCGCGCAACACCGACTCGCTGTCGAGGAGGTGCAGCAGGGCGCGGAGGCGGGCGAGGTGGAGAATGACGTGACCGTCATCGAAATGTCCGGCGCCCTCGACCTCGTGCTGCAAGACGAACGAAAAGACCCTGTCGCGGAGCGCGTCCAGCGTCTCCTCGCTGGCGCGCACGCGCTCGGGGCGGTTGTCGAGGTGGAGCAGGTTCGGCAGGATGCTGCTCTCGAGGAGGGCGACGTCGAGGTCGCGGATGACGGCGAACGACGCGCGCCTGCTCAGCGAGCCGACCGACTCGGGCCCGGCGTCGCCGCCCTCGACCGCGAAGAGCGCGTCGACCGCGCCCTTGGTGCCCTCGAAGAGGGCGAGCCCGAGCTCGTGGGCGGCGCGCGCGCCCTCGTTGGCAAAGGCGGCGAGGGCGCGATCGAGCTGATCGAGCAGGCGATCTTCGCCCGCGTGGTTGGGGTCGAGCGCGCGCAAGAGCTCGGCGCGCAGGGCGACGGCCCCGTCGTCGGCGGCCGAGCGCGTCTGCTTTTGCAGGCGATCGAGCACGGCCGGGACGCGCCGATCGAAGAGCGGCGACTCGCCGACCTCTCGCTTGAGCGCGATGGTGGCCTCGGCGACGTCGCCGGCCGGCCCGTCGGCGGCGAGGGCGAAGAGCTCCTCGGCCGCCTCTGGCTCGCTCTCGACGGCACGGGCCAGGCCGAGGATGAACGGGTTCACGGCCCCCGGGTCGCGCGTCAGGAGACCATCGCGGAACGCGCGCGTCGCCAGGCGGATCGCGAGGTCGGGCTTCGAGACGGCGACGCCGCCGATCGCGCCCACGGCGCGCCGCCACTCGGTCGGCGAGAGGCGCGGATCGAGCCGCCACGTGGCCCCAGACGAGCGGCTCGCGGTCGCCGAGCAGGCGCGACCACACGGGCTCGAGGATGCCGTCGGGCCCGACCAGCCGGAGCGCGGAGCGATCGCCGACCGACGCGCGCCGGACCGCTTCACGGGCGGCCCGCTCGAGGAGGCGCGCCGCGAGGCGCCGCTCGGACAGTGATCGGGTCGATCGCTGAACGATGTACTCGCGAGCGAGCTGCCGGCGTGACGCGATGCCGAGCGCGAGCGCGCCATCGTTGACGCCGAGCGCCAGCGGCAGCTCGACGAGCAGCGACACGCGGGCCACGACGGGCTGGCTCGCGAGGCCCTTGCCGCCCGCGCGCGCCATGAGCGCGCTCATCGCCGCGAACGTCGACGCGCTGCCGGCGAGGAGGCGCGAGAGCACCCGGCGCCCGAGCTCGCGCTGCTCGGCGGAGGCGGGGAGCGCGGCCGCGAGCTGGTAGAGCGCGCAACCCGCGGGCCCCGGCTCGAGCCAGTCGAGGTCGTCGAAGAGGCCCGCCTCGAGCGCGACCGCGACCCCCTTTTGAAGAGCCTCAGGCCGCAGGCCCTCGAGCGGGCCCGGGCCCTCGTCGGCGGCCGACCGCGCGAGCGAAGCGAGGGCTTGCCGGAAGATCACCCGCCTGTCGGCGGGGACCTGAGACCCGAGGCCGATCAGGCTCGCGCCGAATGCGTCGCGCGCGCTCGACCTGCTCGGCGTGGTCGGCGAGAT
>CALKVR010000772.1 GCA_938004815.1 uncultured Polyangiaceae bacterium
CCGTCTGCCGATCCGCGAGACGGTGGACGCGATCCGAGAGGAGCTCGAGGCGATGCTCCTGCGCCTGCCCGAGGGCAAGGCCGAGGCGACCATCCGCGAGGCGAGCGGCGCCCTCTCCACGTTCCTCGGGCGCTCCGCCGACGACGACGCGCTCGTCGCCGATCTCGACGCGGCGGTCGCGGGGGTCCGGCGCGCCAAGACCGAGATCGGCGACGACGCCGAGGACGAGCTGCTCGCCGAGGTCGAGCGCCAGACGGCCTCGCTGCGCGCGCAGGTGCTCGATCAGATCGCGTCGTTCCCTGCCGGAGGCGGCGCCGCCTTTACGCTCCCCTTCAGCGCGAGCGCGGGCGTGCCGGCGCTGTTCGACCTCCCGTTCGTCCCCGCGCCGGAGGTGCTCGCGATCCGCCCCGCCTGGGACGCAGACGCCGATCGCTCGGTGCCGGACGACGACGCTCCTGCGCTCGAAGAGCCGCCCCCCTCGCTCGAGCGCGTGGAGGTCGATCGGCTGGGCCGAGACACGCTCGAAGACATCGGCATCCTCGGCGGCCTGCGCCGCCTCCACGGCGAGGAGCCGTGGTCGGCTGCGATCGGCTTCGAAGAGCGGCTCCTCACGAACTTCGATCTGCTCTTCGCGCTCGACCGACCGTTCCACCCCACCACGCCCAGACTCGAGGTTCCCACTGCCGCCTGGCGGTACGTGATCGAGTGGGCCGTCCCGGATTGGGGCCGCAGCTTCGCGCTCGCGGCGACGCTCGGCTCGACGCGGGGCTCGGCGGCGATCCGCTGGGTCGTGCTCGCGCTACGGCGCGCGCCCCCGCTCGTGCACGGCGCCTTCGTCGACGGGCTCGCGCTGGGCTCGTCGCCGGAGATCGACGCCGCCGCCGTCGAGCTGCTGCGTGACGCGCCCGCCCCCGTCCTCGGCGTGGCGCTCGAGGTCCTCCGTCGCCGGCAGACATTTTCCGCGGGCGCGGTCGTCCCGCTCCTCGCCCACCCGGACGAGGACGTCGCGGTCTCGGCGATCGCGTGCTTGCGCCACGCGCCCGCCAACCTGGCCCGCGAGCTCTGCATGCGCCTGAAGTCCAGCGGCGGCCACCGGATCGCCCTCGCTGCTCTGCGAGAGCTCTGCGCCCACGGCGACGCATCGGCGCGTGCGGGTCTGCGCGCCTTGCTCGAGGACGCAGAGAAGGACCGCGCGCCCCGTGAAATCGGGCTCGAGGCGCTGCGCCTCCTCGCGCTGCTCGGAGACCGGGCCGACACCGAGCGCGTTCGGGCCGCGGCCCAGGCGCACGCGGTCGAGCACCTCCTCGGGTTTCACGGCTGGCCGGCGAGCTTCCCGGCGCTCTGGGCCGCCTTCGAGCGAGAGCGCACCGCAGGCGCCCTCGAGTCGCCTCGGCGCCTTCGTCTGGAAGCGGCGGTCGCCCGCATGACGGCCTGGACGCTGCGGTCGATCTCGCGGCGCTCCACGATGCCGCCACGGCGCGCCTCGAGACCGTGACCGATCGCCGAGTCCGCGCGGGGCGCGCGTTCGACGTTCGCTCGATCCTCGACGAGCTGGCCGCCCCCATGACCCGTCAGGCCGAGCGGCGCGACCTCGTGCTCGAGCTCGCGCTGACAGCGCCGCACCTGCCGCGCTTGGAGCCCGAGACGTGGGTGGCGCGACAACGCGCCGATATCCAGACCGCCCGCGACGCGCTCGCCCAGCGCTGACCCGTCAGCGAGCGAGCATCAACCAGACGACGAGCACGATCGCGACGGCGGCCGCCAGCCCGGCCGCGACCCCCGCCGCCCAGACGACGCCACGCCGCGCGGCGCGAGGAGCTGGGACATGGGTCTGCCGCTCGTCGTCCTCGTCTCGTTCGAGCGCGTCGGCCTGAGCGCCGTCGCCTACCGAGGCTCTGCGTCGCAGACCGGAGACGTTGCCGGCGAGCAGGCCGATCTCGCCCTGGAGCGCCTCGATGGTGGGGTAGCGGCGGGACGGATCCTTGGCGATCGCGCGAAGGATGACGGCCTCGACCGCCTCGGGCAGGTCGGGCGCGAGCGAGCGCGGAGCGGGCGCCTCTTGGGTGAGCAGCGCGCCGAGGGTGCGGCCAGGCTCGCCCTCGTCGAACGGGGCGCGGCCGCAGAGCATGTCATAGAGCATCGCGCCGACCGCATAGACGTCGACGTTGGGCGTGATGGGCTGGCCGAGGGCTTGCTCGGGCGGCATGTAGGAGGGGGTCCCGAGCACGGTGCCGGCCTGCGTGAGCGAGATGTCGTCCACCTTCGACACGCTGAAATCGAGGATCTTCACCTCTGGCGCCTCGAGCGTCCCGAGGATCATCACGTTCTCGGGCTTGAGGTCGCGGTGGATGATGCCAGCACGGTGGGCGGCGCCGATCGCCTGACAGATCTGTCGTGTGATCTCGAGCGCCGTCGACAGCGGCAGCACCGGGTGGGTGTTCAGCAGCTGAAAGAGCTCCTGGCCGGAGATGAGCTCGATGACGAAGAACGAGCGGCCCCGAGCGTCACGGCCCCGGTCGAACAAGCGGGGCACGTGGGGGCTCTCGATCGCGTCGAGGATCTCGGCCTCTCTGCGAAACCGGAACGCGACCTCTTGGTTGTGGACGAGGTCGGTGTGCAGCACCTTCACCGCGGCGCGCGCCGGGCCACCGTCCAGGTGCCGCGCCTCGTAGACGTGGCCCATCGAGCCGAGCGCGATGTGGCGCACAACCTGCCACCCGCCGGGGAGGATACTGCCGACCAAGTCGGGGCTGGTGTCCGACTCCGACGCGTCGATGGCGGCGGAGAGCGCAAGCATACCGAGTGCGGTGCTCCCTTCACTCGATGCATTCACCGGCGCGAAGGATCTCGATCTCGATATCGGCTACGTCTGCAGGAATTGGACGCAGCAGCTCGCCTCGAGCTCACAGGAGAGCTGGGCCTCGTTGCAGTTGCCGACCATCTGACCGTCGACCATGCACACGCACGTGACGCCGGCGAAGCCGTCGACGCACTGCACGGCGAAATCCCACGTGAAGCACTCCATCTCGTTGCAGAGGGTGCAGTCGCCCGAGCAGGCGCACTCGAGCTGGCCCAGCGAGCAGCTCGGGTCCTGGACGCAGCCGAAGCCCATCCCGCCGCTGCTCGACGACGAGCCGGTCGAGGTCGTGCTGCTCGACGCAGACGACGACGTCGACGCCGTGCTGGACGAGGTGGTGGCGCTCGTCGACGCGCTGGTGGACGACGCCGCGTTCGTGGATGCCGACGTCGACGAGCCACCGCCGCCACCCGGCCCGCCGTCGTCGCCGCAACCCACCACCGCCACCCCGAGCAGCCCGAAAGCAAGACAGAAGCAGAGCTGTTTCACGTCGACCATCCTACCAAGCGTGCGCGCTGCTCGCTCGCGATATGCTCTCGGTCGATGCTCATCCCTTGGGCCGAAGGTGTTTGGACCGATACCCGAGAGGCCAGGTTCTTCGGCGTCGAGACCGGCACGCGGATGACGGTGGTGCGCCTGGCAGCGGGCGGGCTCTTCGTGCTCTCACCGGTCCCGCTCGAGGCCGACACCAAGCGCGAAGTCGACGCGCTCGGCGAGGTACGCGCGGTGGTGGCGCCCAGCATCTTTCATCACCTGTCGGTGGGCGCATGGATGGCGGCCTACCCCAAGGCGGCGTTCTTCGCCTGCCCGGGGCTCGAGTGGAAGCGCACGGACCTCGCCTTCACCGGCGTGCTCGGCGACGAGCCGCACCCGATCTGGCGCGACGACCTCGCCCAGGTCTACTTCTCGGCGCGCCGTGAGAACGAGATCGATTTCTTTCACCCCGCCTCGAACACGCTCATCGTGACCGACGCGCTGCTCAATCTGTCGACCCACCCGCGCCGCTCCACCCGCGTCGTGGCGAGGCTGATGGGCAACCGCGCGCCCGGCGTCGGCTGGGTCGAGCCGCTCATGGTGCGTGACCGGCGGCTCGCCCGGCGGCAGGTCGACAGGATGCTGGCGTGGGGCTTCCAGCGCACAATCCTTTCGCATGGCGCGATGCTGCCCCAAGGCGGCCCCGACGTGCTGCGCGCCGCGTACGCCTGGCTCTGACCAGCGGGCGCGGCCGTCCTCATCGCCTGGCGCGCGAAGGACCGTGCTATGGCCAAGACGGCATGAGGCACCTACTCGTTTTGCTCTCCGCGCTCCTGTTGGGTTGCGCAGGCGCCGCCACCGGCGGGATCCGGGCCTCGAAGCCTTCCACTTCACGGGCGATCTGCGGAAATTCGTCGACCGTGAGTTCGTCCGATTCGCTCAGGACAACGGCGCGAAACACCGCGTTCTCCAGCTGGCGCACGTTGCCGGGCC
>CALKVR010000773.1 GCA_938004815.1 uncultured Polyangiaceae bacterium
GCGCAGGCGCCGCCACCGGCGCCGGCTCGCCCGAGGGCACCAAGACCACCGTCGTCTCCTTCACCGAGCTCGACTGCTCGTCGTGCGGCGAGGACCTGGCGCGAAAGCTCATCAAGGTCGAGGGCGTGAAGAAGACGGCGTTCGACGCCCGGCGCGCCGAGCTCACCGTCGTGGCCGACCCTGCCGTCGACGTCTTCGCGCTCGCGCAAGAGAGCAAGCCCGCCGACGAAGAATGGAGCCTCGTCCTCGGCCCGGGCAAGGGCTCGTACCTGCCGTGGGAGACGCCGAAGCCCGGCAGCGACGTGAAGCAGATCGCCAACGACGGTGAAGACGTCCCCGACCTGGCGCCCCATCTCGCCCCCGACAAGGTGACGATCGTCGATTTTTCGGCCAAGTGGTGCGAGCCCTGCCGCACGCTCGACGCGCACGTCCTCAAACTGGTCGAGGCTCGGCCCGACATCGCGTACCGCAAGCTCGACGTCGGCGACTGGGACACGCCGCTCGGCAAGCGCTACTTGCAAGGCGTCAAGGCGCTGCCGTACGTCATCGTCTTCGACAAGACGGGCAACAGGGTCGACACCGTGAGCGGGCTCGACCTGCCGCGGCTCGACGCTGCCGTCGACAAGGCCGCCGCCCCCCAATGAGGTTCCTCAACCTGGCGATCGTGGCGATCGCGGTGGGCTGGCCTACCGTGAGCTACGCCGAAGCCTGAGCGGCCTGAACCAACCCCAACCTGCCGGTCGGCGGGTCGACGACGAGGGCCATCAATCCGGGTGAGCTGACGCTCCGGCTGGAGCAGTCCGTCGTCCCGATGACGGTCTCGCACGTGGCCGAGTGCCCCGACCTGGGCCCGGAGTGTTTCCACGAGGGCCACCCACCGACGCCCTACAACCACCACATCGATCAGGTGATGGCCGAGACGGTCTTCGACGCGTCGCTCGGCGTCACGCCTTGGCTCGCCATCGACACGCGCTGGTCGCTCCGAGTCGCCGACGTGAACCCGACGTACTCCGAGCTCGACGGCACACCCAAACAGGTGCCCGACGACACCCACCACCACGACGAGACGCTCGTCGACGTCACCGACCCATGGCTGCTCGCGCGGCTCGCGTCGGTCCACGGCGACTTCGTCGGCGCGGTGCGGTTGGGTCTCTCGTTCCCGGTCGGGCGCACCGAGCCCGACCCCTACGCGCTCGGCCGCCAGGGCGAGTCGCATCAACACTTGCAGGCAGGCACGGGCACGGTGGTGCCCATCGTCGGCGTCGGGCTCGCGTACGCGCTGGCGCGGAGCACGAAGACGCCGGTCACGCTCGGCCTCGGCGGCATCGGCTTCTACAACGCGTACGAGAACGGAGAAGGCTTCCGAGCGCCCGTCAGACTCTACGCGAGCCACCGGGTCTCCGTCTCGTTCATGGATGGCGTGCTCACGCCGTTTGCCGAGTGCACGATCGCGCACGAGGGCGAGGAGTACTGGAACGGCGAGGTCGGGCTCGAGGGCTCGAACGTGCGGTCCGAGCTCTACCTGGGCGGCGGGCTGGAGTGGCGCTTCTACGACGAGTGGGCGGTCGACCTCACGACGCGCGGGCGCGTGGCGTCTCTCACCGACGCGCCGACGTTCCAAACCTACGGCATCTTCTCTCTCGGGCTCTCGACGCGGTTCGATCTCTGGGACACGGCCGCCGAGCGAGCGGCCGAGTCGACCCCCGCCGCCGAGGCGCAGAAACCAGGCGAGCCGGTCATCCGCGAGCGGCACGAGGGCGGCAGGATCGAACTCGAGAAAGAGTAGCGCCACGCGCTGGCACGCTTTCTGGAACGGCCCAAGGCATGGGTCGTTTGCGCCACGTGACCGGTCGCGAGCCTGGGCTCCGCCGCGCTAGGCAAGGCAAAGGCTTTTGCTACTACGACGCGCGCGGCGGGCGCGTTTTCGACGCGGAGACGCTCGCGCGCATCAAGAGCTTGGCGATTCCTCCGGCGTGGAGCGACGTATGGATATGTGCGGATCCGCACGGCCATCTCCAGGCCACTGGGACCGACGCGCGCGGTCGAAAACAATACCGCTACCACCCGGTGTTTCGCGCCGGATGCGAGGCGGCGAAGTTCGAGGCGCTGGCTCGGGTCGGCCAGGCCCTGCCGAGGGTCCGCGAAGCGGTCGATCGTGATCTGCGCAAGACGTCGCTCGCGCGCGAGCGCGTGCTCGCCGCGGTCGTACGAACGATCGAGCTGACCGGGATCCGCGTGGGCAGCGAAGCGTACACGCGAGAGAACGGCAGCTTCGGAGCCACCACCTTGCGCCCGCGTCATGCGCGGTTCGACGGCGTCGAGGTCCACCTGCGCTTCCGCGGCAAGAGCGGGGTGGTGCGGTCGGTCTCGATCGACGACCCGCGTGTGGTGCGCGTGCTCAAGCACGCCTCCGGCTTGCCCGGCGAGACGCTCTTCGCCTGGTTCGACGCCGAGCGCCGAGCCCACCGCATCCGGGCGAGCGACGTGAATCGCTACCTTCGCGACGCCGCGGGCTGCCGCGTCTCGGCCAAGGATCTGCGAACCTGGACCGCCACCGTCCATCTCGCCGAAGCGCTGTCGACCGCCGAGAACGCCCGTCTCGGCACCTCGCTCAAGACAGTCGCCATGACGCTCGGGCACACCCCCGCCGTCTGCCGGAGGAGCTACATCCACCCGGCCGTCATCGAGGGCCACAAAGCGGGCACGCTTCGCGCGTCGATGCGCCGGCCTCGAGCGGTCGTCGCTGGGCTCCGCCCCGCAGAGGTGGCGGTGCTCCGCTTGCTGTCGCAGTACACCCCCCCCGCCGCCGCGGCGCGCTCGCGGGCTCGCCGCGCCGCGTGAGCCGGCCAAGCAGCGGG
Organism: uncultured Polyangiaceae bacterium; assembly: GCA_938004815.1. Taxonomy (GTDB): domain Bacteria; phylum Myxococcota_A; class Polyangia; order Polyangiales; family Polyangiaceae; genus Xiheicaenibacterium. The sequence goes on from CALKVR010000773.1 coordinate 2,859, forward strand.
GGGAAAAAGCAGCTCGCGTCTCATCGACTCTTCACCCAGGCCGCCAAGGCCTGCGCGCCCTCGAGCACGCGCGGGCAGTGGGCCGAGAGGAACGCGTCGTCGACCTCGACGTCCGCCGACGCGGCAGCTTCGAGGGCGCGAGCGCCGTCGAAGTCGACGAGCGACAAGCGAAAGGTGAGCTCGTCGACCGGACGGCCGAAGTCGCTGCCAGGCAGGCAGGCGACGCCGGCCTGCTCGAGCAACGACGAGCAGAGGGCCATGCCGGTGTCGATCGAATGCGTCGAGAGCCGGGCGCGAAGGGGGCCGGCGTCGGGGAACAAATAGAACGCACCCGTCGCCTCGGGCAGCTCCAAGCCGGCGTCGCGCAGCGTCGCGCTCACGTGCTTCGTCAGCGCGCGCAGCACCCGCCGCGCACGCACCAAGTAGGACTCGATCGCCGCACCGCCGCGAAACGCACGCACGGCCGCGTGTTGAATCGGTGCGCTCGTCGAAGTGAACGTCTCGCTCGCGGCGGCGGCGACGGCCGTCGCTAGAGGCCGGGCGGCGTGGGGAAACACGGCGATGCCGAGCCGCCAGCCACCCGCGCCGCACCATTTCGAGAGCCCCGTCAGGAGGATCGTCCCCTCTTCGTACTTCGTCGCCATCGAGACGTAGGCGTCATCGAACGACAGCTCTGCGTAGATCTCGTCGGAGACGATGAGGAGGCCATGGCGCCGAGCCACCGCCGCGATCTCGGTGAGCCGGCGCTCGTCGTAGGTGGTGCCGGTCGGGTTGTTGGGCGACGTCAAGACGAGGAGCTTGGCGCCTGGAACCGACTCGCACACACGATCGAGCTCGGACGGATCGAGGAGGTAGTTGCTCTCGGCCGTCGTGGGGACGAACACCTGGTCGCGGCCCGCAAGCTTGGCTTGCGCGGCGTAAGAGACCCAGCAGGGTGTCGGCAGGAGCACCGTCCCGCCGAACGCGAGTTGAATCAAGAAGAGCAGCTCCTTCGAGCCCGGGCCGACGACCACGTTCGCCTCGGCGAACAGGGCGTTGCGGCGCCCGCGGAGGTAGTCGCAGACGCTGCGGCGAAGCTCGGGCAAACCCTCGACGGGGAGGTAGTCTTTGCGGAACGCGTTCGCACGCAAGGCGTCGACGACGGCCTCCGGGACGGGAAACGGAGACTGGCCGAGGCCGAACAAGTACACCTTGCGACCGGCTTCGGCGAGCCGCCGGCTCTTCGAGTGAATCGCGAGGGTCGGGGAGCAGCCGAGCCCCATGACGTTGCGGCTGATGGGGACGCGCGGCGCAGTTGCTCCGCCCGTCATGCCGCGACTCCCTGCGGCAAGACCCGCAGGAACCGCCGCCCCAGCGCCGAGGAGCGCCACGCGTTGCAACCAGCCTGATCGGCCCCGGTCGGCGCGAAGCAGAAGCGCGTCTCACCGAGGGCGGGCTCGAGCTGGTCGAGCCAGGTAGCGTGGCTGTCGTACCGCGCAAAGAACGGGTGCCCCACCCAGCTCGGGTCGCGAGCCTGGAGGAACCGGAGCACGAAGACCCTCTGGTCCAGGACCGTCGCGGTCCCATCGATGACGACCTTGCCCCAGGTCGTGCTCATCGACGGCCCCCGAACCGTGCGGGCGAGCCCGGAGACGCGCTGAACCGCGTCGCGGAAGATGTCGGCAGCCCGAGCGAGGGGGACCTCGAAGTAGTGCCGCGGCCCGGTGTCGCGCTCGACGAACATGTAATAGGGGATGGCGCCGAGCTGCACCTGCAGGCGCCACATCTCGGACCACACCAGTGGATCGTCGTTCACACGCCTGATCAGCGGCGCCTGGCACCGGACCACGGCGCCGGTCGCGCGTACCCGCGCCAGGGCGCGTTGGGCCTCCGGGGTCTCGAGCTCTCTCGGGTGGCTGAAGTGGGCCATGAGCGCCAGGCTCTTGCCGCTCGCCACGACCCGCTCGAACAGGCGAAGGAGATCGTCGGCGTCGGCGTCGGTGGTGAAACGGTGCGGCCAGTAGGCGGGAGCCTTGGAGCCGATGCGGATCGTCGCGAGGTTGGGTAGGTCGGCAGCGAGCAGCGGCTCGAGGTAGCGCGCGAGCACGCTCGTCTTCATCACCAGCGGATCGCCCCCCGTGAAGAGGACGCTGGTCACGTCCGGCTGACCTCGGAGATACCGAACGAGCGTCTCGGCCTCGTTGGCCGCGAACTTGAGGTCGTCGAGCCCGACGAACTGCGGCCACCGGAAGCAGTAGGAGCAGTAGGCGTGGCAAGTCTGACCGGCGGTGGGAAAGAACAACACCGTCTCGCGGTACTTGTGCTGGACGCCGCGGAGCGGCGCGCCATCGAGCAACGGCACGTTGTGCTCGAGCTGCCCTGCGGGGTGGGGGTTGAGCCGCCGCTGGATGGCTCGCGCGGCCTCGCGGACGTGCTCTTCGGACGCGCCGCTGCGAACCAGCGCCACCATCGCGTCGAAGTCACCCGGCTCGAGCATCTCGCGCTGGGGAAACGTCAGCTGGAACATCGGATCGTCCGGGACACGGCCCCAGTCGATGAGCTGGTCGACGACGTACGGGTTGACGCGGAAAGGCAGCACCGCCGACACGGCGAGCATGGCTTCGCGCTGCTCGGGTGACATCGCTGCGACCTGCGGGATCTTTCCCAGCGATCGGCGGTCGTAGACCCGGAACCGCGGCGGCGTCGTCTCGTTGGTCATGGCAAGGCTCCTTTCTCGCGCGACATGCGCGGACTGGATCCCATCGTGCCACAACATTCCTTTGAGGTCCAACGAATACGTCCGGGCGCGCGCGGTCCGGCCCCCTCTCCGGCGGCGGCGCGACCCCTGGCGAGCGGCGCGCCGGACGCGCGCCCCGGCGCTCAGCGCGGCTCGACCAGCTGCCAGATCCCGGGCGCGGCGGGGTCGCCGGGGGGCACGACGTACGCGAAGAGGCCGCGGCCGACCAGGGTGTCGACGATCGTCTCGGCCTCGAGCTGCGAGCACGCCAGGTGCGCCGCCACCGCGTCGCGGATCGCCGTGCGCCCGACCACGAACCCGGCCCGCTGCGCCGCGGGGACCTGCTCACCGACCTGCCGCGCCAGCGCGAGGAGGTCCAGCTCGGCGTGTGCGCTCACGCGACACCTCGCGTGAGCGGTACGACCAAAGGAGCGAACGAGAACATCTGGTGCGCATACCACAACCGCGTCGTCCGCGCTCGTGTCTTCACCTTGACGAGCCCGACGACAGGCGGCATAGTATTTTGAGGTCAAACTTTAATTCGGTCCTCCGGATCGAAAGGAGGACACGATGCTTTCCCACCCTGTAAACAGGAGCGGCGGCCCCATCGTCCTCGCCTCGGTCGACCAGAACGTCGAGGGGGCGGCGACGCTGCTGCAAGCCCAGGCGCTCGCGACCGCCCTCGAGGGCACCTTGATGATCCTGCACGTCGTCCCGCGACCGCTGCTCTGGGGTCACAAGCCGACGCCGGCAGCGCGCGATTCGCTGCGCGAGGGTCTCCGCGACTGGTCCCAGGCGATGCTCGGCGCACCGGTGGAGCCCAACGACATCCAGGTGGGCGCCGGCTCGTTCGTCAAAGAGACGGCGCTCTTCGCGCGAGCGGTGGAGGCTACCGTCGTCGCCGTGCCGACGTCCGTCTTTACTCCGGCGATGGGCGCGCGCGGTCCGCGCGCGGGCGATAGACTGTTGCGCTCCGTCGTGCGTCCGGTTCTCTTCGCGGGCACTCAGGCGGGGCAAGCCCGCGTGGTCGCCGCGACCGATCTCTCGTCGCCCTGGCTCCCCGTGGTGCGCGTGGCGGCGCGAATGGCCCGCAGCACGGGCGGCCGCGTCCTGGCGGTTCACAACGCTCGCATCTCTGCGTCGCCAGCGACGACGCCGGCCCTGCCCGGGCTCGAGCCCTGGCGTGAGCTCAGGCGCCTGGCGGCCGATCGCTCCGCCCATCCGCCGGTGGACATCGTGCTCACCGCGAGGCCGTGCCCCGCCACCGCCATCGTGGAGATCGCAGAGCGTCGCGACGCGGGGTTGATCGTCACCGGGCGGCGATTGTCGCGGCTCGGCACCGTCCCGCGTCGCCGCGGCCGCACGTTGCGCGCGCTCCTTGGCAGCACCGACCGCAGCATCCTCGCGGTACCGGTCACGCTGCCCGACGCCTGAGCCGAGCGGCGTAGCGTCGACCCTGTCGAGCGCTCCCGGGCTCAGACCTTTCGCCGGCGCGCGAGGTAGTGGACCCACTCGTCCACAACCGCCGTGGGCGAGACCTGACGGCCGCGCTTGTCGTACACCTTGACGTCCTCGAAGCCCGCCCGCAGCAGCTCCTCGACCTGCCACGCCGGGTCGGCGTAGACGAAGAGCATCGAGAACTCGTGCGCGCCGTCATTCACGACCGCGTACCCGTCGCCACGCCGTTCGCCGGGCGCGAGCCGCTTGTGATTCTGGTACGAGCGTACCGTCTCTGCGCCGGCGCGGAGGAGGCGCACGCCCATGCGGAACGGCTGCGCCGTCCATTCGATCTCGGGGAGCGAGAACGTCGACGGGACGCGCCTGAGGCAGCGAACGTTGTGCGACGAGAAGCCGAACAGACCGCCCGGCGCGAGCACCCGCTGCGCGGCAGCGTAGACGTGGCGCCGCTGCTCGATGGCGATGCAGTCGATCGAGTTGTAGGAGAAGAACGCGAAGTCGACACTCGCGTCGGCGATGCCCGCCAGATCGCACGCGTCACCGAGGCGGACGTCGGCGTCGGGGTAGCGGGCGCGACACGCGTCGACCATCGCCTGCGAGTAGTCGATCGCGATGTAGTCCCGAGCGGGCCCGCGCAGGTACGGCAGGGTGCGGCCCCCCCCGACGCCGATGTCGAGCACGCGCGCGTCTTTGATCTGGTCCCATGCCTCTGCGAACACGGCGAGCTCGGCCGGCATCAAGCTGCCGCTCTTGGCGTACGTCGCGGCCACGCTCCCCGAGTTCCACGCCGGTCGATTGTCGACGGGCTCGCTCATTGCATGCCTCCTGTCACGTCGATTGCGGCGCACCCGAAGCCCGCGCGCGCGTGATGATCGCGGCAGCGGCGACCGGTAGAAACGGCCGGTAGAAGAGGTACAGCACCGGGAGCGTGCCGAAGAGGCGGGCGGCCGCCAGGCCCGCCAGCTCCCACGGCGCCTCCTCCACTCGCCGGCACGGAGCGAAGACGGCGCGCGTGAGCCGGTGCCACAGACGCCCGTACCACCTGACCACTGGAACCCGCGCCGCTGCGCGCAGAAAGAACGGCGGTCCGACCGTGTCCACGTCGTCCCAAGCGCGCGCCGACTTTCCCGCGCCAAAAACCGCCAGCCAATACAGGCTCCATACGAACGTCACCGCGGCGTACGCGTACGAGCCGACGACGGGCAGCAGCCCCACGATGGCCAGGACGGGGAGCCCGGCGATGAACACGCGCGCCCCGCGCAGCTTGCGCTTGACGCGGTTGTAGACCCAACCCGGGTTCAATCGAAGCCGCGGCACCGCCTCGACGTCCTCGGGCTCGATGCGGGCGAGCAATGAGGCCCGGCGACCCAGCTGGTCGTGATACTCGCGCGAGAGGGCAATCACGACCCCCTCGGCGAGGGTGAGCGTCCCGAAGAGCACGTAGGCGGCCCCCGCGGCGAGCCTCCACCCCGCTGTCTCTTATACACATCTGACGCTGCCGACGAAGAGGA
>CALKVR010000774.1 GCA_938004815.1 uncultured Polyangiaceae bacterium
ATCGCGCGCAGGGCGCGCTCGAGCCGCTCCGCGACGGGCGACGCCGCGACCGGGGTGTCGGCTGCCGCCTCCGCCGCCGCCGGCGCCGCCTCCGTTTCCACCTCGTCGCTCGTGGGATCACACGCCACACCGAGGAGCGACACCATCGCGACCGACATCCACTTACCCATGGCCTTACCCTCCAGTCGGCCGGGCTGTCCGCCGGCCGTGAGAGCACCCTAGCCAGCCATTATCCCCGGCTTCTCACGGCTGTGTCACCGTTCGGTCAAAGCGCCTGTTCTCGACGCTTAAGGTGTTCAGCGACCGAGCCGTATGGCGGGCGTGGGAATCCTCTTTCTGCACCGTGACACGCCTGCGTGGCTGGAGCGGATCGCAGGCGAGATCGGGGCGGTCATCGACTCGTTCGACCCCCGAGGGGTCACGACCCGCGGAGATCCGGTCGTCCTGCTCGTGGACACTCGCTCCGACGACGAGGTGGAGCGGTGCCGCACTGCCCGCGCCGACTTCGGCGACGAGGTGGTCATCGTCGCCATCACCGACACCGGGGATCTCTCCCCGGGGGCGTCGGGCTTCGCGGACGTCGGCGTGCCGGCCTCGGAGCGGGCTCTCCTCTGCTCGCTGCCCCTCGCGCTGAAGCTCGCCTCCGAGCGCCGTGCGCGGCGCTCGGCCGAGAGTCGGCTCGCCCACACCCGCGAGCGCCAGGGTGAGCACCCGCGCGCCGGCGCGACCGGCTTCGCGCTCGCGAACGCGGCGTTCTCCAAGGTTCGGATGGGGGTCCTGCACCTCGATTGCGAGCTCCGCTGCCTCGTTTGGAACCGCTTCATGGAGGTGCGCACCGGGGTCGCCGCGGACGAGGTCCTCGACCACCGCCTCGCCGACCACCCCCGCCTGGCCAGCCTCGGCATCGAGGCGACCGCGTCGCGCGCCCTCGCCGGCGACCCCGTCGACGGAGGCGAGATCCGCGTCGACGATCCGGCCACCGGCCGGCCCCTGTTCCTCCACGTGGTGGCGAGCCCCATCACCGACGAGGCCTCGAAGGTCGTGGGCGTGGTCGCCGTCGTCCACGATCGGACCCCGCAGCGCGTCGCCGAGGAGCTGCGGCGCAAGGCCGAGCGCGGCTTTCGCACCCTGCTCGACTCGCTGCCCGACGTCGCGGTCGTCAGCCACGGCGGGCGGCTCGTCTACGCGAACTCTCTTGCCGCATCCACGTTCGGCTACGACGACCCGGCCGATCTCGTCGGCCGCACCCTTTTCGATCTGTTCTCCCCGGTCGACGGAGAGCTCGTCTGCTCCCGGACGGAGATGGCGCTCAGCGGGGCGCCCGTCACCCCGTTCGAGATCGTCGCGCGCAAGGCGGGCGGCTCCGTCGGCGTGCTCGAGATCTCTTGCGTGCAGGTGACCTTCGAGGGCGTCGCCTCGCTCTTGTGCGTGGCGCGCGACGTGACCGAGCGCAAGCTCCTGCAGGGGCAGCTGGCGGCGACCGACCGGCTTGCCTCGATGGGCATGCTCGCCGCCGGCGTGGCCCACGAGATCAACAACCCCCTCACCGCGCTCGTCTCGAGCCTGGATTTTCTTCACGAGGTCGTCGAGTCTCACCACGAGCTCGCGGCCGACGAGGACATCGGCGATCTCTTGCTCACGTCGCAAGAGGCCACCCGGCGAGTCCGCGAGATCGTGCGCGACCTCAAGCTGTTCTCTCGGCCCGATGAAGAGCGGCGCGGAGCGATCGACGTCTCGGTGGCGCTCGAGTCCACGCTGCGCCTCGCGCGCGGCGAGGTCCGTCACAAGGCGAAGCTCTCGAAGCAGTACGATCCGACGCCGCTCGTCGACGGGAACGTGGCACGGCTCGGTCAGGTGTTCCTCAACCTGGTCGTCAACGCCGCCCAAGCCATCCCCGACGGCGAGGCCGACAGGCACGAGATCCGGCTCGTTTCTCGAACCGACCGGCAGGGGAACGCCGCCATCGAGGTCCACGACACCGGTCGAGGGATAGGCCAGGACGAGCTGCCGCGCATCTTCGAGCCGTTCTTCTCGACCAAGCCGATCGGCGTCGGGACCGGGCTCGGGCTCGCGGTTTGCCAGCGCATCATCAGCTCGATGGGCGGGCGGATCGAGGTCGAGAGCGAGGTCGGCCGCGGCAGCGTCTTCCGCGTGGTGCTCCCCCCGTCCGAGCGGCGTCGCACGAGCCAGGCTCCCCTCCGGCCGCGCTCCAGCCCGCCGGCCAAGCGCGGTCGCGTGCTCGTCGTCGATGACGACGCCGCGATCCGTCGCACCCTCACGCGCATCCTCATGCCCGAGCACGAGGTGATCAGCGTGGGCTCGGGGGGCGAGGCGGTGGACCTCGTGGCCGACGGGGAGCGCTTCGACGTGGTCCTTTGTGACCTGATGATGCCGCGCGTGAGCGGCGACCAGTGCTGGTCCAAGGTCTCGGCGATCGCCCCCGACCAGGCCGCCCGCTTCGTCTTCGTGACCGGGGGCGCCATGGCCCAGACGGCGCGGGACTTCCTGGAGTCGACGCCCTGCCCGACCGTCGACAAGCCGTTCGACGCCGACCACCTGCGCCGGGCCGTACGCGACGTGATGCGCGCCTGACCGCTCCGCTGTAACGTTGTCCCCGATGTCGGTGGACCTCAAGCCCGGAGCCATCTTCGCAGGCGACTTCCGGGTGGTGCGCCCGCTCAGCGAGGGCGGCATGGGCTCGGTCTACGTGGTCGAGCAGCTCTCGACCGGCGCCCAGCGCGCGCTCAAGCTCATGAAGCGCGAGCTCGTCGTCGACGCGTCGCTGCGGGAGCGCTTCCTCCAGGAGGCTCGGGTCGGGTCCCGCATCGCCAGCGATCACGTGGTGCAGGTCATCGCCGCCGGCGTGGATCCGGAGACGAACGTGCCATGGCTCGTCATGGAGCTGCTCGCGGGCGAAGAGATGGCGGATCGGGTGCGGCGGAGCGGCCCGCTCTCGCGCGCCGAGGTGGCCGAGGTCGCCAAACAGCTCACCCACGCGCTCGCGGCGGCGCACGCGGTGGGCGTCGTGCACCGCGACCTCAAGCCGAACAACCTGTTCCTCGCCGCCTCCCGAACGGCGGGCGCGCCGTTCTCGGTCAAGGTGCTCGACTTCGGCATCGCCAAGATCGTGGCCGACGCCAAGACGACCGGCACCGTCGGGCTCGGCACGCCGCTCTGGATGGCCCCCGAGCAGACCGAGGCGAAGAGCTACGTGGGCCCCGGGACCGACGTCTGGGCGTTCGGGCTCATCGTGTTCTACATGCTGACAGGTCGGTCATTTTGGGCCGCGGCCGCCCAGGCCAACACCGGCATCCAGACGCTCCTGCGCGAGATCCTCTTCGAGCCGATCGCGCCCCCGTCGCAGCGCGCGGCCGAGCTGGGCGCCCCCGCGCTCCCGCCCGGGTTCGACGCGTGGTTCCTTCGCTGCATCGAGCGCGACCCTCAGAGACGCGAGACGTCGGTCGAGCGGGCGCTCGCGGGCCTCCTGCCGCTCCTCGCGGCGCCCGCGCTCGAGCCCCCGCGCCGGGCCGGGCCGACGCAGATCGCCGAGCCGCTGCCGTACGGACAGAGCGGCCCCTCGCCGCTGCCGGCATACACGACGCCGGCGGGGCCGAACCCGATCGCGATGCCGACCGGCTCCGGCGCCGCGCCGCAAGGGTACGCGACGCCGCCGCCACCCGCGCAGCCTGGGCAGGCGTACGCGCCGCAACACGCGACGGGGGCGGGGTGGCCCCCCACGCACGTGCCGGTCGTCGGCGCGCCCACGCCCGTCACGCCGCGTCGGAGCTCGCTCGGCGGCATCCTCGCGATCGCGGCCGCCGCGGTCGTCGTCCTGGGTGGCGGCGGCGCTTGGCTCGCCTTCGGCGGCGACAAGAAGAAGCCGAAGACATCGGACCGAGCCGAAAAAAAGCGGCGCTCCAGCGACGACGACGACGACGATGACGATGACGACGGCTCGGACCAACCGGCCGACCCGAAGACGGCCGACTGCGCCGAGCTGCAGCGGTTGGCGCGGGCCGTCGAGACCGACTTGGAAGCCATCATGAGCGACGACGAGATGTCGGAGCTGGCGAAGCTCGATGCCAAGGCTGTAGCTCTCGAGAAGCACAGCGCAGAGGCCAAGAGGGTCGAGCTCGCTACGGCCGACGGGCGCGGGCTCTTGGCGCGGTGGACAGCGCTACTCGACGACTACGCATCCACGACGCGCAAGGGAGCTGCCGCGGTACGCAATCAGGATCAGATCAGCGCTCAAGCGGCCGACGCGAAGTTCGAGAAGCTGGCAACGCGGCTCCAGACACTGGTCGAGGATGGCGAGCGGATGTGCCCCACGGTTTCCGAGCCCGCGCTCTGACGCATGTCTCTTCGCCGCGACGTCGCCTGGTTCCTCGCCGCCGCGCTCGTACCTGCGGCCGCGGTGGGGGCGCTGGGCCTGCGCGCGCTGCGCAACGAGGAGGCGGCGCTCCGGCGTGAGGCCTCGCTCGAGGTCTCACGCGAAGCCGAGCGCGCCGCCCAGGCGGTCGACGACGCGCTCGAGCAGGTGATCCGAGACATGGGCGCGCTCGCGTTCGACGAGGTGGGCAAGGACGACGTCGACGCCACCCTGCGCGCTCTCGCCGCCGTCGCAGCGGTGACGCCGCCCTTCGCAGAGGCGGCCATCTTGACCGCTGACGGTAGGGTCCTCGCGCCGCGCTCCGAGCCGTCGTCGGGGTCGAACGGCGACGACCCGTCCTGCTCCGAGGTCGGGTCGGGCGCAGGGTTGGATCGCGTCGCGCTGCTCCGCTGTCCGGAGGCGCGGGACGCGAGCGGCCGCTGGATCTGGCCCGTCGTCGCCATCGACGAGCTGGGCTCGAGGGCCGACGACGCGCTCGCGAACGACGTGGCGATCTTCTTCGAGACGCACGCGTCGCTGATGCGCCCGGAGGAGCGGGCGATCGCTCGGGACGAGGTGTCGCTGCTGACCGACGTGCCCGAGCCCATCCGCGGTCGCATGACGCGCGCGCTCCACGTCTCGCCGGCGCCGGGGAGCGGCATGGCTTCGGTCCTCGGGCGCGTCTGGCGCTCCGAGGCGGCGCTTCGCGCGCTGGCCCAGGGCGAGCAAGCGCAACGCTTCGACGGGGCCGGCGCCGCGGGCGCCCTCCGCCGCGTCTCGGAGGGCGTCTTCGCGGGCGTGGTCGTGACGCCCGAGACGCTCGCGCGCGCTCTTCGCGATCAGCCGCCGTTCTTTCGCAGCGCGGCGGGGGTCGTGGTCGAGGTTGCCGTCGACGACGCGCGCGGCGCGCCCGACGCGATCGAGGCGGTGACGTTCATCTCGCAGGGCCTCGGCTTTCGCGCGCGTCTGGCCCGGCCCGCCGAGCTGGCCGAGAAGAGCTCGCGGAGCGTGCGCGTGCTCGCGGCCCTCATCGCGACGAGCGCCGCGGTGGCCATCGGCCTGGCCGCGCTCCTCTTTTTGCGCATGCGCGCCGCGCGCCGGACGAGCGAGCTTCGCACGAGCTTCGTCGCGGCCGTGTCGCACGAGCTCAAGACGCCGATCGCGTCGGTGCAGATGCTCTCCGAGCTCCTCGATGACGGTCGCATCGACGAGTCCGAGCGCGCCGAGGTGACGGGCGCGATCGTGCGCGAGGCGCGCCGCATGGGCGACACGGTCGAGCGGTTTTTGACGTACGCCCGGATGGAGAAGGGCAAGCTCACCGCGCGCCTCGCGCCCGAGGATCTGGCCGAGATCGCGCGCGACCGGGTCAAGGTGTTCTCGGCACGCCGGCCGACGAAGCGCTGCGAGATCGAGGCGCCCGAGCGGGTGCCTATCCCCGTCGACCGCGTCCAGCTCGAGCTCTCGATCGACAACCTCCTCGAGAACGCGGCCAAGTATGCGCCCGATGGCGACCCTTACCGTGTCGTCATCGAAGATCGCCCCGCCGAGGTCGTGCTCCGCGTTCTGGACGACGGCCCCGGCATCCCCAAGGCCCTCCGACGCCGGGTGTTCCAGGCCTTCGAGCGCGGCGACGACCGGCTCTCTCATGCGACCGAGGGCACCGGCCTCGGGCTCGCACTCGTCCGCGCCGTCGCCGAGGCTCATGGCGGCACGGCCGAGATCGAGGACGGCCCGGGCTGCAGGTTGGCCATCCGCTTGCCGCGCGCCTCCGCCGATAGGGGCGCATCGTGAGCCCGCCGCGCCCGACGCGTCAGGAGCGAGTCCTCGTCGTCGAGGACGATCCGACGCTGCGCCTCGGCCTGACCAAGGCGCTCCGGTCGGCGGGGTTCCAGGTCGACGTGGCCAAGACGGGCCGCGAGGGGCTCGAGAGCTTCTTGGCCGACCGCCCCGACCTCGTCCTCCTCGACGTCATGCTGCCGGAGAAGAACGGCTTCGAGGTCTGCGAAGAGATTCGGGTCGAGGACGACGACATCCCGCTCATCCTGATCACGGCCAAGGGCGAAGAAGAGGACAAGGTGCGCGGCCTCCGGTGCGGCGCCGACGACTACGTGACCAAGCCGTTCGGGGTGAACGAGCTGCTCGCGCGCGTCGACGCCGCGCTCAGGCGCCGGCGCAAGCGCGAGGTCGACACCACCCTCGTCGCGGTCGGGGTCGCCCAGGTCGATTTTCGGTCGCACCGGGTGCTGCGCGACGGCAAGCCCATCGAGGTGACGGCGCTCGAGCTCAAGCTCCTGCGGTTCTTTCTCGACCGTGAAGATCAGCTGCTCACCCGCCAGCAGTTACTGGACGGCGTCTGGGGCGCCGACTACTTCGGCACCGACCGCACCGTGGACAACTTCGTCAACCGACTCCGGCAAAAGTTCGAGGCCGACCCGAAGAGCCCGCGCCTCTTCGTGACCGTGCGGGGCGGCGGCTACCGCTTTCAGAAAGATGGCTCGTAATGGCGACGCCTGCGTACGATCCGCCTCCGGTGCCGTTTGGTCTCGCTGAGATCGCGGGGCTGCGGGCGGCGGGGGTGTCAGCCGGGATCAAGGCGAGCGGCCTGCCCGACGTGGCGCTCCTGGTTGCCGATCGCGCGGTGCCGGTGGCGGGCGTCTTCGCCACGAACGCGTTCGCGGCCGCGCCGGTGGTCCTCTCGCGCCGCCACCTCGAGCGGACGGGCGGGCGCGCCGCTGCGGTCGTCATCAACAGCGGGAACGCGAACGCGTGCACCGGTGACCGAGGTGACGAAGACGCGCGCCTCATGGCCGAGCATGTCGCGCGCCTCGTCGGCTGCGCGACCGAAGAGGTGCTCGTCTGCTCCACGGGCGTCATCGGCGTCACCTTGCCTCGCGAGCGCGTGCTGAGCGGCATCGACGCCGCGTTCGGGGCGCTCGCGACGGGCCCCGAGGCGTCGGCCGCGTTCGTCGAGGCGATCCGGACCACCGACGCGTTCGCGAAGCGGGCCGCGGCCGAGATCACCGGGTCGGGCGTGCGCGTGGCCGGCGTGTGCAAGGGGGCAGGGATGATCGAGCCGAACATGGCGACGATGCTCGCGTTCATCGCGACCGACGCCGCGTGCGACGCGGCCGCGCTTCGGGCCATGGTGACGAGCGCGGCGGCCGAGAGCTTCAACGCCGTCCACGTCGACACGCACGCGAGCACGAACGATACTTTCCTCGTGCTCGCGACCGGCGCGAGCCCCGCGGCCGCAAGCATCGACGCGGTGTGCGAAGCGGTGACATCGGTCGCGCGCCGCCTCGCGTGGCTCATCGCGCGCGACGGCGAGGGCGCGACGAGGGTGACGACCATCCGCGTGACGGGGGCGCCCGACGCGAGCGCCGCCCGCGACGTCGCGCGGCGGGTCGCCTCCAGTGCCCTCGTGCGCACGGCGCTCTTCGGGCGCGATCCGAACTGGGGGCGCTTCGTGAGCGCGGCGGGCAACAGCCCTCACGTGACCGCCGCCGCCGCGCTCTCGTGTGCCGTCCAGGGGGTTCGCGTCTTCGAGCGCGGGCAGCCGACGGCGTTCGATCGCGCGGCGCTCGCCCGTGCGATGGGCGATGAAGACGTGGAGATCGCGATCGATCTCGGAACCGGGGCCGGGGCGGCCGTCTTGATGACGAGCGATCTCGGGTACCGGTACGTCGAGATCAACGCCGAGTACACGACCTGACGGCGCATTGATTGGCGCGGTCCGGCGAGAGGATGCGGGCGCGTCGAAACGCGTCGCCCGGTCGGTCGAGATGGGGGGGCATGGCGCCCGCCTGCTCGGGGCAAAGGTCGAAGCGTCCGCGGCGTACACCTCTTGGAATGAAGCACCCCGCGGGCCGAAGAGCCGCCGTCTGCCTCGTGTTTACGGTCACCGCGCTCTCGGGTTGCGCGCTGCTTGTCGATTTCGAGGGCTACGAGGGCGACTCGGGCGCGGGCGGGTTTGCGTCGGGGGCTGGGGGCGAGAGTGCGACCTCGGCGGGCGGGCCTACGAGCGGGGCCACGAGCGGGGCCACGACCGGCGGGGGCGGCGCGGAGAGCAGCTCGAGCGGGCAGGGGAGCTCGACCGCGCAGGGGACTTCGAGCGTCGCCTCGACTTCGAGCACGTCGTCGAGCACGGCGACGACGAGCAGCGGCTCGACGACGTGCGGTGGGCCGAGCGACTGTCCGACGTTCCCGAGCGACGACGCGTGTCGCACGACGACGTGCACGGCGGGGGTGTGCGGGCTGTCGTTCGCGGCTGCCGGCACGCCGGTCGGCGCTCAGGTCGCTGGTGACTGCCAGATCGTGGGTTGCGACGGCGCAGGGAACGTCGTCGGCGGTCTGCCTGCTCCAGCCGATCTGCCGAACGACGGCAACGGCTGCACCACCGACACGTGCTCGGGGGCGACGCCGGTCTTCACGCCCGTCGGCGACGGCACGGCCTGCTCCGACGGACTGTTCTGCAACGGGAGCGACACGTGCGTAGCGGGGCTTTGCAGCCAGCACGCGGGCAACCCGTGCATCGGCGGCGAGCCCGACTCCGACTGCAGCGACGGTTGCAGCGAGGCCACGCTCGACTGCACCGCGATCACGCCCTTCGCGATCTGCAAGGTCGGCAACGACTTCGGCGAGTGCGACGCGGGCGGCGTCTGCATGTTCTTTTGACCGCTACTCGACGTCGGTCGGTGTCTCGCCGTGGTAGTCAGGGTAGCCGGCGTACGCGATGTGCACGCGGACCGCCCAGCGGAGGCGGCCGCCAACCGATGGCCAGACCTTCTCGATGCGGAACGTCGTCTTGAACGTCCGCTTCTTGCCTGCGGTCAGCTTCGCGCCCTCGACCTCGCGATCGAGACTGTAGGCCTCGGTCTCTTGCTCCCGTGTTCGCGACCGGCTGCTCTCGTCTTCTCGAACGTCGGTCACGTCGAACGCGACGAGCGTGAACGTGACGCTCTCGACGACCACGTCCTGTGTCGGCGTGAGCGCCACGCGCGCGGTGAGGGTGTCACCGACGGCCGCGCTCTCGGGCGAGACAGTGAGGACGGGGACGCCGAACTTCCCCGCGGCGAGCCACGGCCCGATGCCCCGAAACAAGAGGGCGAGACCGATCGCCATCGGGATGGCGCCGAAGATCAGTGGGAACGAAGACGTCTCGGCGCCCGGAGGCGCCTGGAGCGTCCAACAAGCCGGCACGGCCCCAAAGACGATCAGCGCGACGCCTACGAGGAGGGATGAGGACCGCGGGTTCCTCATGGTCGGGCGTCGAATCGAACGAAACGGAGTGCGCGGGCGGGACTTGAACCTGCGAGCGAGCCTCGAAGCGGCGAGCGCGTGTCCAAGGACCGCCCGCGAACGAACGGAGTGAGTGCGAAGGGCGGGACCCTTCGCACACACCCTGATAATTCCGAGTCTTTTCTTTCTACTTCCGAACCGTCGAGTGCTTCGCACTGTGCGGAATCGGTGCAGAAAGGCGACGTCGCGCCGGCGCCCGTCGACTTGACCGGGTACCCCTTCGCGCTCCCTCCCAAGTCTGCCGCCCTCGACCCCGCCGCCGCGCTCGCCCCCCTCGAGCCGAAACGGTCCGGCGTGACGCTCGCGCGGATGGTTGTGGCCGAGGTCAAGGCGCTGGCCTGTCTCCCGTCCGCTGCCTCGACTCCGGGGCTCGCGGGAATCTTCATCGCGCTCGACATGGCCTCGGTGGCGATTCGCGGCGGGAAGGACTGCGCCGAGTTTCTGCGCGGGCACGCGGCGACCGTCGAGCGCGTGGGGCGCGGCGGTCTCTGGACCCTCACCGGTCGCGCTCTCCAGGCCGCGGCCTGGTGTCTCTGCGACGCCTCGGGCGAGGCGCGGTTTTTCCTGCCCGAGCTCGGCGCGCTACTCGATGCCCCCGACCTCTTCGAGGCGCGCGCGGCGTTTCGTGGCGAGCTGTTCCGCTCGGCGTTCCCCGCGCCTGACTGGCGGTGCGGATTCAGGCTGCGAGAGAGCGGCGAGCCTCAGGGGCGCTGTGACCTTCCGGCTGGGCACGAGGGGGCGCACGCGCCAGCCGCGGGCGGCGTCTGGGGGCACCCGTGAGCGGCGCTCGCGAAGAGCTGGGCTACGGCGCGCCGCCGTTGCCTCCGGCCGTCGTGGAAGCCGCGGCGGCGCAATTTTCCCGCTCGCTCCGCGCGTCGGGGCGCCGTCGCTCGGGCGCGCTCGATTCGGTCGCGGCCTCTCGTCGCGGCCAGGTGTGGAAGCTCCTCTACCACACTGACAGGGGCCTCTCGCGCGACCGGTGGGCGCCGAGCCGCCGCGAGCTCGCCGAGGCGCTCGGCTGCTCGGCCTCGACCATCGCCCACGTTGTCGACGCGGCCGAGCGTGCGGGTCTCGTCGAGCGGCTGCCGCGGCAGTCGCGCGCGCTGCGCACGACCAAGAAGGGGCGGGCCGTGCTCGCCGAAAGGTGGTCCTCGTGATGAACCGAAAGCAGTGCTTGCACGTCCTCTCCATCTTCGTCCTCGGCTGCGCCGGCCTCTTCTCGGAGCCGGTCTCGGCCTCGCAAGTGGTCGGCCTCGCGCGCGAGCTCGGCGCCGTCCTCAAGTTGGTGGCTGGGCGCATTCTCGGCCCCGACGCGCCCGCTGCGCTCGCCAAGTTCGTGGCGGACGCAGAGTCGGCGCTCTGGGCTATCGAGCACGCGTCCGCTTCGAGCTCGGCCGTGCTGCCGCCGGACGAAGCGCGCGCGCTCTTCGGTCGCTTCTTGGACGCCTACGAGTCCTTGTGGTTCGCGCTCGAGGCGGCGGGGATGCTCGGGCCCGATGGCGAGCTCTTGGGCCCGCCACGGACGCTCGGTGAGCTGGGTTCGGTGCCGCTCGATGCGGGCACCGTGCCGAGCCCCGAGGAGCTGCGGGCGCGCATCGCGCGACGGCTGGGCGGTGAGTCATGACGACGGCGCAAGAGCAGGCGTTCGCGCACGGGGTCCTGCGCAAGCTCGCTGCCGGCTACGAGTCGCGAATCGCCGAGGTGCCGAGCGGCGGCGCGTTCCTGCTGCTGGATGATGCGTGCGTGGTTCCGCCTCTTCACCTCACCGCGAAGGGGTCGCGAGACGCGGTGGCGGCGTGGCTCCGAAAGGCTGCGCAGAGCAACGTGCCGCCGGTCGCGGGCTGGCTGCGCGGAGCGGCCGCGGACCTCTCCGAGCCGGCGCCCGAGGGCTTCGTGCTCGCGGTCGTCGTCTCGGTGGAGCACGCGCTCGTGATGGTGCATCCGGTCGCGGCGTACCTCGCGCCAGCGTCGGCGCACCTCCAAACGAAGGGCGGTGACGCGTGACCGTCGCCGAGGTCCCCGGCGACGAGTCGGGGGTGACGTGTCTCTGGTGTCGCCGTCCCATCGAGGCGACGCGTAGGGACGCGGTTACCTGCTCTCGGCGCTGTCGTCAGGCCGTGTTCCGTCTTCGGCGACGTCGCGCGACGGTTGCTATCAGCGGCGAGCCGATGCGCGTGGCCTACGCTGACCCGCCCTACCCCGGCAAAGCGTGGATGTACCGCGCGGAGCCGACCTACGGCGGGGAGGTCGACCACCCAGCGCTGATTGCGCGGCTCGTCGCCGAGTTCCCCCACGGCTGGGCGCTCTCGACCTCGGCGCGCGCGTTGCGGTGGCTCTTGCCGCTCTGCCCGCCTGAGGTCCGTGTCTGCCCGTGGGTGAAGCCTCACGCGCCGGCAAAGGCGACGTTCGGGCTCCACAACTGTTGGGAGGCGCTACTCGTCGTCGGCGGCCGGCAGCTACCGCCGGGGCGCGCTGACTTTCTGTCGGCGCTGCCGGCGCGACGCGAGGGGACGTTGCCGGGCCGCAAGCCTATCGCGTTCTGCGCGTGGCTCTTCGGCTGCCTCGGGCTCCAGCCCGGGGACGAGCTCGTCGACCTTTTCCCGGGTACCGGCATTGTCTCGCGGGCGTGGGGCGCGCTGTCGCTCGGCGCCGGCGAGACGGGTCGGCTGTCGACGGGCGACGCGTCGCCGGAGTACTCGCGTGACGCGTCGCCACTCGAGCGGCGACGGGAAGCGCTGGTGTCGCCGTGACGGGCGCCGTAGCCGTCGAGCGCCCTCGGCTCTTGCGTGACGTCATCAGCGTGCGCGTTCTCCGCGTCGTCTACGGCGCCCGCAAGGTCGGGATGCGCGCGGAGCTGCTCTTCGACTGCGGGCACACCGACGAACGGCACCTCACCAAGTCGGACCGCGACGCGTGGGCGCGCGGCGAGTACGCCGCTCCGAAGCGCGGCATCTGCGACCGGTGCAGAAGGGAGGCGCGTCATGTTCCCGCCTGACCTCACCACGGGCGAGCTCGACATGCTTCGCGCGGTGCTCCTCGCGACGCGTCGCCGGCGCCTGGCCGAGGGCGAACCGGTCGAGTACGACGGCATCGGGCCCGTGCGCGGCGACGTGCAGACGGGGCCGTGGGCTCGCATCACTTCGGAGCTGTGGGAAGAGGCGCGCGAGCTCGAAAAGGTCCGGCCGGGCCTCACGAGTGACCAGGCCTACGCCCTCGCGTTCGTGGCTCACGCGCTCGTTGTGGAAGGGCCGTTCCCGCGATGAAGCAAAACCACGCGGCCGAGCTCCTGAAAGAGCTCCGGTTCGCGGCCCGTCGCGCCGAAGAACGCGCGGCGGGCCGCGTCGCCGCGCCGGTCACCCAAAACCAGCGCCGGCCGCGCTACTGGCTGTGCCCGGCGTGCGGCAACAGGCTCCAGGGCGACCAGTGCCGCTTTCATCGCCTCGACGTCGGGCGGCTCGTGCGTGAGCACGTGCTCTCGCCCGACGAGACCCGGGGCTGTCGCTGCGCGTTCTGCGAGCGCGCGGCCGAGTACATGGCTGCCGGCCACTCGCGGGAGGAAGCGGCGCGCGCCGTCGCTGCCGACTGCTACCCGCCGGCGCCATGAATCGGGCGGGCGCCCGGTGACAGCTTCCTGTCAGACCGGCGGGAAGTTGCACCGGGCCCACGCTCTTCGTCCAAGGTGACGGTTTCGCCAGAGGTGTGAAATGGGGCGTCGAAGGTCTGAGGTTCAAACGCTGCGCGACAAGCGCGGAGCGGTCATCGGCTACCGAAAACAGGTCAACCACCCTGTGACGGGCAAGCGCTTTTCTCTCACGGGCCGTTCGGCCGGTGAGGTGCTCGGCCGCTGGGAACGGCTTCGGGCCAAAATCAGGGACCACGCAAGCGGCCTCGCGAGCGATGAAGAGCTCTCCGAAGAGGTGGCGCTCGTCCGGTCGCGGCCATCGTCGCTGACGGTAGCGGAGCTCTGGCGCGAGTACGTGCGCCACGTCGCGCTGGTCGCGCGCGAGAGCGAGACCGCGAGCAGTTGGGCGCGGAAGCTCGAGGGCATGGGGCGCATCTACGTCCTCGGCTCGCTGGGCCAGCTCTCCGCGGCGGAGTGCAACTACGACACCATGGTTGCCTGGGCGGAACGCGTCTCGACGGCGCGCCGCGGGATGCGCCCGATTTCCCGTCGTCACCTGGCCAACGTCTTTTTTGCGGTCCGCGCGTGCTTCCGGCTCGCCATCAAAATGGGCAAGCTCTCCAAGCTCCCGTGGGGCGCGTTCACGGTGGTCCACTCTCGCCGCGGCAAGGAGGTCGGAGCCGAGCGCGGCGCGACCGTGACGGGAGACGAGCTCGCGCGCATGCTCGAGGTCACCGGGCGAATCGACGCTCTCGTGATGCAGAGCTACCCGACGCGCCTACCAGACCTGACCGCGCGGGTCGGCGTGATGACGCTGCTTGCTCTTCGTCGCGGCGAGGGCGCCGCGCTCGCGTGGGACCAGGTGCGCGTCATGCCGAGCGGCGCGGTCCAAGTCTTCATCAAGTACCAGGCTCGCGAGGGCTGGGCGCGCCGCGGGATGAAGGGCCGCGACATCGCTCGGCCGATGGCGGCGCCCAAGGCGCGCTCGGCGCGGCCCTTGACGCTCTCCCCAAACCTGCCGGCCGCGCGCCTCCTCATGATGCAAAAGCGCCTACTCGAGTCGCGCGGCCTCTACAGGCCAGACGGGCCCGTCTTCCCTGACGCCTACGGGGCTTTCCGCACGCGGGACGTCGTGCGCTCGGAGCAGGTGCGGCGCATCGCGCTAGCCGCCGGGCTCGCGGGTGCGGGCCGGTGGGTGCAGCACAGCTTTCGGCACTCCGGCATCACCCTTCACCTGGTGGGCGGGGCGAGCCCGAAAGAGGTGCAGGCGCTCGCCGGGCACGCGCGCCTCGAAACGCTCGAAGGGTACATTCACCGGGCGAGGGGTGCGGCCTCGGCGGACGCGGCGGCCTCGGAGCTCCAGCGCGTCTTGCGCCTGGACGCGCCCGGCTCGCCGCTCGAGTCGCTGCCGAGCCCGACCGCGCTTCACCAGCTCGAGGGGGCGGCGCCGAGCGGCGGGCTTCTCCCGTCGCCGTCGCCTCGAGCTCCGAGCGACAGTCCCGAGCCGCTGCCCGTCATCGTCCGCTCGGCCGAGGGCGAGGTCATCATCGCGGGCGACGTCACCAGGACCGGGCTCGACGCGGCGCGCTCCTACCACGAACGCCACCTTGGCCGGTCCGTCGTGGACTTCAAGGCGGCCTTTCGGGAGTGGCTCTCTATGGGCGCGCCCCTGCCGGAGACGGGCGTAGAGGCTCGCCAGGCGGCCCCGCGGTCCGTGCGCGAGGGTGCCGACCGAGCGGCGGACCGAGCTCGCCAGGCGGCGGCAAAGAACTTCGCCGAGGGCTGGCGCGAGGGGCCGGTGCGAGACGACAAGCTGAGGGCGCAGCGGGCCGCGGCCGAGAGCGCGCGGCGCCGGACCATCAACGCGTGGGCGGGCTGGCGAGACCGCTACGCCAGGGAGGCGCGCGCGCGCGGCGAGGCGTTGCCCGCGCACGTGCTCGCGCACCTGGACCGGAAAGCGGGCCGGCTGCCGGCCGAGAAGCGCCGCCGGGCTAGTGCTGGTCGTCCGGGCCCGAGCCGTTCAGGGGTGAGGCTTCCCCCTCGGCCTTCTTCGTCGGGAGCGCCTTCTTCGCCTGCGTGAGCTTCGGGCCGAAGTAGAAGAGGACGAGCGCGAGGAGCGTCGGGAGCATGGCCTGCCAGCTCCCGGCCTCCTGGCCGGTGAAGCTCTGCGAGAGCATGTTCGTGAGGATGCCGGCGGGGAGGGCCTGTTGCTGCGCCCGGTGCGCGTCGAGCGCCCGGACGGTCCGCGAGAGGTCCGCGAAGCCGTTGGAGAGCGCCGCGAGCCCCGAGTCGACCGAGGCGAGGACGCCGCGCGCGCGGTCGTCGTCGCGCTGGCCTTCCTCGAGTCTGTCGGTGCGGCGTTCGAGCTCGGTGACGCGGTCGGGGATGCCGGCGAGGTCCGGCGTGCTGGGCGCGCTCATTTGACGGGCTCCGCGGGCTCGGCGTCGGCAATCTTCGCCGCGAGCGAGCGCCGGCCGGTGAGGTCGGAAAGCTCGCTCGTCTTCGCGTCGCTGAGCTGTTTCAGCAATTCCTTTTCGGTCGGCATGGTTCCTCAGACGTAGGTGGCGGTAACGGCGCCGTCGAACGAGGCCGGCAGAGTGAGCGAGCCTTTTGACGTCGAGACGGCCCACGCTAGCCCGGTCGTCATGCAGATGCCGGCCTCAGAGAAGAAATCGCGGCCGATGATGAGCACGTTTGAGCCGGGCTCGGCGAGCGAGCCCAGCCAAAACTCAGCAACGGGGATGTCACTATTCGTGGGCGTCGCGTTGTCGTTGAAAATCTGGAACCACAGGACTTGGCTCGCCTCTTCGCTCGAGACGGAGATGGAAAGCAGGTTGGCGATGGAGCCCTGGATGACCTCGGCCGTGATGTCGTTGTTGTGGTAGAGGCTCGGCGCGGCGCGAAGCGAAGGGCGCGGCCGGCCCAGCTGCGTCAGCAGGTTCGAGTTTCTGTCGACCTGGAGCGCGACAGCGCCGCCATCCACGGGAACGGGCGCGGTGTCGTTGTAGCCAGCTGCGCAAAGTTCGTTGCGTAGGCTGTCCTTTTCGGCGGCGCTGATAGTGCCGATGAAACCGCCCGTGTCCCATGCGCCGACAGGACCGCATCGGATGGAGTGATACGGAAGGGTAACGGTGCTCGGGTATTCGCCTGGGGCGAGGACGGTTCCGCCGCCGGTGGACGACACCGTAAAAGGGTTTCCGAATGCTCGCGTGGGCTGGTCGAATTCGGTCTTCAGCGCACCGCGCGACGAAAGCTGAAGCGCCAGGCCCTGACCGTTTGTGAGTGCGGGCGTGACGGTGTTGTGGATGCCGATGGGGAGTGAGTTGACGATGCCGGGTAGGTCCGTCGTCGGAACCGCCGCGACGTAGCCGCCCCGCGTGAGCCACCAATCGGCGGTGCCGCGTACGCGGTGCTGATTCAGGTTCTGAGTCTGGCCGGTGAGGAAATTCCCGTCGTACGCAACCCCGCCGTCTTGCGTGAGGATGCCGCTCGAGATGTGCACATAGGGAATGTTGAACTCGTCGGCGGGCCAGCGCGCCCATTGCGAGCTGACGACGTTCCAGGCCATGTTGAACGACTCGACGCCGACGAGGTCATCGGGGTTCGCCTGCGTGTCGCTGGGCTCGTAGGTGCCCTCTACGATGACGGGCCCGCCGCCTCCGCCGGTGTCGACCAGGAGGCGGCCCGTGTCGGGGTCGATGCGGCACCCGAGGAATCTCTCAGGCTGCGTTTCCGTGGGCGGGACGAGCGCCGCGAGCAGTGATACGACGGGCGTAGCCTTCGGCGGTACCGCCAGGCTTTCCGTTCGCGAGAGTTTTCCGACGCTGCTCTGTCCGCTCACTGGCCCCAAGCCTCCGTCACGAACGTTGCGCTCGAGAGGTCGGCCCCGCCGGGCTCGACCGTGACGCGGAAACCCTCGCACCCGTGGGGGCCCGCGCTGACAATGAGACCCTGTCGACCAACGACGCCGCCGGCTGCGTCGAGCGTCGTTTGCAGGGTGGCGGCGCCGATGGTCTGCGAGGCGACCAAGCTCATGATGGGCCCGGCGATGGCGTAGAGGTTGACGACGGCGCCGTCCCACGTCGAGCCGGGCACCTGGACGTGGACGTCGCACGAGTGCCAGCGGCCGAGGACGCGAGCGACCTCGACCTCACCGTTTCCCGACGCCTGCGCGACAATCCGGGCCTTGCGCGCCGGCGGGGACCAGGGGCACTGGTCCGGGCTCATCGCGACGGCTTGGCCGGGTCTTCCTGGATGTGGAAGAAGCACTGCGCGCGGGCCCCGAACGCCGCGCGGTCCACGAACTGGACGACCCACTTGTCCTTCGCTCGCACGCGGCGCATGGTCGGCATGACGCGCGAGACCTCGGTGCCGAAGAGCGCGGCCATGCTGCCGAAGACCCGGCTCTCACCGTCGGTGACGAGCGGAATCTGGTCAGCGAGGCCCATGAGGACGGAGAGAGCGACGCTCCCGGCGGCCTCGGCGTAGGTGCGCGCGCTGCCGATGCGCGTCACGGCGGCGCTGACGGCGACGACCCATCCGGGCCGGTCGAATTCGACGATTTGCTCCGCGCTCGCGCTCGCGGTGAGAGACGCGCTCTCGTCGGTGCCATAGATGCGCGTGGCTTGTGGCACGCCCACGACGAACAGGCCGGCGACGCCGGCGGGCTGAAACCCCTGGTCATCGCAAGGCGTCGGGCACC
>CALKVR010000775.1 GCA_938004815.1 uncultured Polyangiaceae bacterium
GCCGAGGCCGACGAGCTCGAGGGCGAGCTCGCGGGTGTCGGCCCCTGCCTCGAACGCGCGTACCGCCAGGCCGGCGTTGTCGAGGTAGCCGGCGATGTCGCCGTTGAACATCGACTGGTACGCGTTCGCGCGGTGCCCCCAGCCCCAGCGCAACGGGGGCTCGGATGGATCGGCGAGCGCGCGCCGGACGGCCGCGAGGGCCCGCTCTGCCTCCTCGGTCTTGCCGACATGGAGCAGGTAGAGCGCCACGCGAGCGAGCGCGGGTGACGGGGTGGGGCTGCCGCTCGTGAGCTCGGTCGCCAGGCCGTCGACGACGTCGCGGCGCCCGGTGCGGGTCGCGCCGAGCACGGCGTTGGCAGCGGCCATCCACCAGCCCGGCGTCCACTGCGGCAGGAGAGCCATCGCCTCTTGGGCGCGCTCGAGCATGGCCGCGTTGTCGCCGAGGTGGCGCAGCGCCTCGGATTGCAGGAGCCGGGTGCGACCGAGCAGCGCGCCCGTCGCACCGGCGACCGACCCGCGGTCCCCGCGCTCGACCGCCTCTTTGAAGTCGCCCTGGCCGAGCGCGATCTCGGCCGCGCGCGCGTACCAGATCGCAGCGCGGCGCGCCTCGCCCGCGCGATCGAAGTGGTCGGCGACGACCGATGCGTAGCGGGGGCCGGCCGCGCTCTCGAGCCACTCGGCGGCGAGGCAGTGCGCCAGCATGCGATCCTCGTCGGTGAGCTGCTCGTAGGCGGCGGCGCGCGCGAGCTCGCTCGCGAAAGCGTACGGCAGACTGCGCGCCGAGACGTCGACGCGCGACGGGCTGACGAGCACCTCGCGCTCGACGAGATCGCGGACGATGGGCGTGAGCTCGGTGCTCTGCATGTCTTTGAGGAGCGCCGAGAGCCCCGCGATCGTGAACTCGACGCCGAGGACGCTGGCGGCGCGTAGCACGCGGCGCGACTCGGGGGTGAGCGCGTCGAGCGTCGAGGCCACCATCGCGACGAGCGTCTCGGGCATGCGACCGCCGCGCCCGGCCGCGACGGCGCGGATCAGCTCTTCGACGAAGAAGGCGTTGCCGCCCGCTTGCTGGACGATGCGCTCGACGAGCTTGGCATCGGCGTCGTCACCGAGCGCGTGGCGCACCATCTTGCGCGCAGCGTCCGCCGCGAGAGGGCGCAGGTTGAGCCGCACGAGCGAGCGCTCGCCCCAGAGCTTGGGGAACGCGGTGTCGATCTCGGGCCGCGCGAGCGCGAGGACGAACAGCGGACGCTCCGAGAACGTGCGCAACATCGCGTCGATGAGCGTCACGCTTGGCGCGTCGGCCGCGTGCAGATCCTCGATGACGAGGACGACCGGCGCCGCGTCGAGCTCGGCCGCGACGAAGTCCTCCCACGCCGCGCGGATCTGATCGCCCATGCGCGCGGGGTCGGCGCGGACGGTCGCGAGCAGCTCGTGCGTCTCTTCGGGGAAGGGTACGCCCACGAGCTCGCCGAGGAACGCGGTGACCCGCTCGCGGTCGGCGCGCTTGACGTGGCGGCCGACGCGCGCGCGAACGCGGTGGCGCGAGACCTCGGCGCCCTCGGCCTCGCGGATCCCGAACAGATCCATCGCGGCCGACGCGACGGCCGCGAGCGCGGTCGCCTTTCGGGTGGGGTCACCCCCGCCGACGAGGATGGTCGGCGACGGGACGCGCGCCTCGAACGCGCGCAGCACTTCCTGACGGAGCCGTGATTTTCCGTACCCGGGCGGGGCGGTGACGAGGGCCGCGACCGCGCGTTGATCTTTGACGCAGCCGTCGTACAGATCCCCCAGCGACTTGCTCTCCCGATCACGCCCGACGAACGGCGAGACCTTGCCGAGGAGGGTGCGCTCGACCGCGCGCGGATCGCGCTCACCGGTCAGGCTCATGCCGCCGTCGGCCGAAAAGGCGAAGCGGCGCCCGAGGAGACCGGCGGTCGTCTCGTCGATCGCGATGCCTCGAGGTGCGTCGCCCTCGGCGCCCGACGGCGGGTCTCGCCCGATCTCGGCGGAGAGCAGGCGCACGCCGCGATCGATCACCTCACCGACCGGGAAGCCCTCGTCGTGGCCCGAGGTGCGGCCGGTGACGAGGGCCATCGGGTGGGTCGGCATGTTGCGGCGGACCGCGAGCGCGCAGATCGCCGCCATCGCGGCTTGGTCGCTGATCGGCCCGCGGCCCGGCAGGGGGATCACGATGGTGCCGTCGACGAGACGCTCGGCCCAGCCGCCGTGCTTGAGCGCGACCGCGATCACCGAGTCGATCTCGCCCGACGATATCTCTGCGTGCATCGTGGGCGCCGACGCTTCGCTCGCGGCGGCGATCGTGTCGGCGACCCGGCCGACGAAGAGCACGCTGAGGAGCTGGCGCTCGCGGGCCGCGACGGAGGGCGCCGCCGGCGGCGCCGACGCGACCGAGACCGGCCTCGCCGACGTGCGCGCCAGCGCCTCGATCGCGGCGAGGACCTCGGCGCCGTTCTTGGGCCGCTTGGCCGGCTCCTTTTCCAGCATCCGCCCCACGAGTCCGACGAGCGCGGGCGGGACGTCGTCGCGGAACGCCTCGATCTTCGGGGTCTCGTCGAGGAGGATCTTCGCCATCACCGCGAGCGGGTGCTCGGCCCAGAACGGCGGCTTGCCGGTGAGACACTCGAAGAGCACGCAGCCGAGGGCGAAGACGTCGGCGCGCGCATCCACCGTGACCCCCTTGGCCTGCTCGGGCGCCATGTAGGCCGGCGTGCCGAGCGCCTCCCCTGCCCGCGTGAAGCTGGCGCCGCCCTGGGTGCGCGCGAGCCCGAAGTCGAGGAGCTTGGCCCCCGCGACGTCGCCGCCGACCAGGTAGACGTTCGACGGCTTGATGTCGCGGTGCACGATGCCGATCGCGTGCGCGGCCGCGAGCGCGCCTGCGACGCGGGCTCCGATGGTGAGCGTCTCGTCGATGGTGAGGGGCCCGCGCGCCGTCCGCACCGCGAGGTCCTCGCCCTCGAGCCACTCCATCACGAGGTAGGGCGTGCCGTCGGACTCGAAGCCGTGCGCGAC
Source organism: uncultured Polyangiaceae bacterium (assembly GCA_938004815.1). Classification (GTDB taxonomy): domain Bacteria; phylum Myxococcota_A; class Polyangia; order Polyangiales; family Polyangiaceae; genus Xiheicaenibacterium. The sequence continues at coordinate 3,034 of CALKVR010000775.1, forward strand.
GTGCTCGACGATGGCCGGGTGCTCGAGCCGCGCGAGCGACTCGGCCTCCCGCGAGAAGCGCCCGGCGGCCTCGGCGTCGCGCTCGGTGAAGAGCTTGAGCGCCACGACCTGCTTCGTCTTCTGGTCGATCGCGCGGTGCACCTCGCCCATGCCGCCCTTGCCAGCGAGGGCGAGGAGCTCGAAGCGTCCGCCGACGACCTTGTCGGTCATGACCCTCGACCTACCAGGAAACGCGCGAGGGCGAGCACCTTGGGCTCGAGAGAGTCGATCTCGAACCGCTCGTCCTTCGTGTGAAAACCGGCGCCGCGCGGTCCGAGGCCGTCGATCGACGGAATACCGATGGCGGCGGTGGTGCTCGCGTCGGACCCGCCCGCGATGAGCGCAGCCTCTTCGCTGCCGAGGCCAGCCGCGCGCGCGTGCTCGGCGTAAGCCTGGTAGAGCGCGACGTTCTCGGGGCTGCGCTCGAGCGGCAGCCGCTTGGGCCCCCCCGTGAGCGTGATCGCCGCGCCCGGGATGGACGCCGCGGCCTCGGCGGCGGCGCGCTCGAGCGCCTGAAACGTCGCCTGCCCATCGGCGACGCGCTCGAACCGGAAATCGATCTCGGCCTCGCACCGGTCCGGCACGGTGTTCTTGGCCTCGCCACCACGAATGACGCCCACGTTGACGGTCACACCGCGCGAGTAGTCGGTGAGCGCTTGGGCGCGATCGATGAAGCGCGAGAGAGCCCAGATCGCGTTGACGCCGCTCTTGTGATCGTTGGCGGCGTGAGCGGCCTTGCCCGACGCGATCGCGGTCGCAGACCCCGTGCCCTTGCGCGAGGTGATGATTTTGTCGGCGGCGCGCCCGGCCTCGAACACGAGCGCCGAGGCCGCGCCGCGCGTCGCATCGGCGATGACGCCTTGCCCTTCGGGCGAGCCGATCTCTTCGTCGCCGACGATCACCATCCGCACGCGGAGCCCGGGGGCGAGCGGCAGCGCCGCCCGAAGCGCCTCGAGCATGACCACGATGCCGCCCTTCATGTCGAGCGCGCCCGGGCCGCGCGCGAGCTTGCCGTCGCGAACGAACCCCTCGAACGTCCCGGGGGGAAACACGGTGTCGTGGTGGCCCACGAACGCGACCGCCCCCGCCGCGGTCGCTTCGGCCGCGACGGTGGTGATCACGAGGTGGTCGGCGTAACGCTGGCTCGCCACCTTGCGCACCCGGAGCCCGAGCGCTTCGGCCTCGCGCGCGATGACGGCCCCGACCGCGTCGCCGCCCGGCTTGTTGCCCGTGTGCGAGTTGATCGCCACGAGCTCCTCGACGAGGGCCAGCATCGCGTCGGTCCGACCACGGACCGCGTCCTCCAGGCGCGTCGCCTGCTCGGGCGTCATACGTTAGGTCTACGACCACGACCGCGCCGCTGACAAGCACCGCCGCCCTGCGGCCGCCGTGCTAGAGCGCCCGCATGACGCGGTTCAAAGCAGCCATCATGGGGGGCAGCGGGTACGGCGCCGGCGAGATGATCCGCAGGCTCCTCCTTCACCCCGAGGTCGAGCTCGTCCGGGTGGCGTCGATCGACTACGTCGGCGAGCCGCTCTCGGCCGCCCACCCGAACCTCGAGGGCCTGAGCGATCTTCGGTTCGAGAACCTCTCCCCGGCGGATGCCGCCAAGGGGATGGACGTCGTCCTGCTCGGCCTGCCGCACAAAGTCGCGGCCTCGGTCGTGCCCCCGATCCTCGAGGCCGGCGCCAAGGTCGTCGATCTGTCGGGCGATTTCCGCCTGAAGAGCGCCGCCTCGTACGAACAGCACTACGGGGCCAAGCACCCCCACCCCGAGCTCTTGTCGATGGCGGTCTATGGCCTGCCCGAGACGAGCCGCGACGCGATCAAGAGGGCGCGGCTCGTCGCTTCCCCGGGGTGCTTCGCCACCGGAATCCAGCTCGGGCTCCTGCCCCTCGCCAAGGCGGGCCTCTTGAAGGGCGCGGTCGAGACGGTCGGCATCACGGGCTCGAGCGGCAGCGGCGCCGCGGCGCAGGCCGGCACCCACCACCCGGTCCGCGCGGTGAACCTCAAGACGTACAAACCCCTCAAGCACCAGCACCTGCCCGAGATCATCGAGTCGCTCGCGGCCCAGGGCGCTGGCGATCTCCAGCTCCATTTCGTCCCGGTGAGCGCGCCGCTCTCGCGCGGCATCTTCGCGACGAGCTTCGTGAGGGTCGACGCGTCGGTGACCAAGGATCAGATCGCGGAGAGCTTCGCTAACACGTTCGCGGGCGAGCCCTTCGTGCGCGCGCCGAAGGCTCGCCTGCCCGAGGTGGTCGCGGTGAGCGGCTCCAACTATGCCGAGGTGGGCTTCGAGCTCGGCCCGGTCGAGGGCGGGTCGCGCACCGTCGCCTGCTTCAGCGCGATCGACAACCTCATCAAGGGCGGCGCGGGTCAGGGTGTCCAGAACATGAACCTCGTCCTCGGCCTCGACGAGACCCTCACGCTGCGCGACGCGGGCGGCTTTCCGTGACCGAGCGCGCGACCGGGCCCGCCGTCGTCAAGCTCGGCGGCGAGGTGATCGCGAGCGCCGAGCTCCCCGCGATCGCGGCCGATCTCGCCGCCATCCGCGGCGATCGCCGCGCGTTCGTGGTGCACGGCGGGGGGCCGCAAGCCACCAAGCTCCAAGAAAAGCTCGGCCAGACGCCGGTCAAGATCGCGGGCCGCCGCGTCACCGACGCCGAGACCCTCGACGTCATGAAGATGGTCGTCGCGGGCAAGCTCAACGTCGATCTGTGCGCCGCGCTTCTTCGCGCGGGGGCCAAGCCGGTCGGCTTGCATGGTGCGAGCGCGCGCGTCATCGAGGCCGAAAAACGACCGCCGCGGGTGTACTCGGGGGCGGGGCCCGATCCGATCGATCTCGGCCACGTCGGTGACGTCACCGGCGTGAACCACGCGCTCCTCGATCTGCTCTCCTCGAACGGCTACCTGCCGGTCCTCGCGTGCTTGGGCGGCGGCCCGGCCGGTGAGGTCTACAACATCAACGCCGACATCGTCGCGACCCGCCTCGCGGTCGCGGTCGGGGCGACCAGCCTCCTCCTCGTGAGCGACGTCCGCGGCGTGCTGCGTGACGTCAAGGACGCTTCGAGCCGAATCGGGCGCCTGACCTTGTCAGAGGGCAAAGAGCTCATCGCGACCGGCGTCGCCAAAGACGGCATGATCCCCAAGCTCGAGGAGTGCTTCGCCGCCATCGCCGCGGGTGCGCCGCAGGTGCACATCCTGGGCCGCCTCGGCCCTGGCGATCTGCTCCGCGAGGCAAGAGATCCCGGCTCGGTCGGCACCGTGATCGTCGCAGGCTGAACGTTCGAAGGGGCGTACGTACGCACCATCGAACCCGGGGCCCCAGAAGGGAATGCACCCCCGCTCCGGCCGGTTCATGATCCGCCAGTGCCCCTGACCGCCGATCTCTGGAGCCGCGCCGCGAACGCCTCGGTCGCGGAGATCTGCGCCGCCGCCGGGGTCAGCGTCGTGATGCTCGCCGCGAGCGTGTTCGTGACCGGGTGGTACCTGCTCCGCTTGCCCGACGACTACTTCGTCTCGACCAAGCGGCCGCTACCCCTTGCCGGTCACCCGGCTCCCGTCCGCGTCGCCGCCCGCATCGGCCGAAACCTCGCCGGGCTCGCGCTCGTCATCCTCGGGGTCGTGCTCTCGCTCCCCGGTGTCCCCGGCCAAGGGATCCTCACGATCCTCCTCGGCGTCATGCTCCTCGACTTTCCGGGCAAGCGCCGGGTCGAGCGGGGGATCGTCCGCAGGGGGTTCGTCCACCGCGCGATCAACCGGCTCCGCAGCCGCTTCGGCCGGCCCCCGATCCTCGTCCCCGGCTGACGCCGTGGCGGGCGTCGCCGCGGCCTCGCGGCGCGTCAGGACGAGGTGCGTCACGCCGATGACCACCGAGAGCCCGAAGCAGATCGCCGCGCTCACCCACTGTCGCGGGAGCAAGAGGATGACCCCCGAGCAGGCCGTCAGCCACACGAAGGCGCGCCGGACGGTGCCGGGTGAGTCCAGGTCGAGGGTGTCGGTTGGGCCTCTATTGTCGGTCACGGCGCGAGATATGCTACCAACGGCCTCACCCCTTCTGCCGGACGAACCATGGGCACCCAGCCTCTCTTCGCTTCGACCTTCCTGGAGCTGTTCCCCAACGTCGGGTGGGCCGACTTCCTCGCCCCCGGCATCATCCTCGCGGTCTTTCTCCCGATCGCGCTGCTGATTTACCGCGTCGACAAGGCTTACTTCTCGTTCGACCGCCGCACCCTCGGCGTCACGCGCATCCTGCTCGGCTGGTTCCTGATCGCGGACCTCTTCCGCCGGGGCGTCGACTGGGAGGCCATGTTCGGTGACACCGGTGTCCTGCCCACCTGGGTCATCTTGAGCCGCCCCGGCGCCAGCGGGTTCTCGCTCCTTCACGGGTTCACCAGCGGGCCTGAGCTCTGGGCGCTCTTCCTCGTCATCCTGGCCACCTACGTCTGCCTGCTCGTCGGGTACAAGACCAAGATCGCGCAGGTCCTCTCGCTCCTCTTCGTGACGAGCATGAACGGCCGCGTGCTCCTCATCGAGAACGGCGGCTACGTCGTCCACAACCTGCTGCTGCTCTGGACGGCGTTCATGCCGCTCGGCGACCGCTTCAGCGTCGACGCGATGCTGGCCTCGCTCCGCCGCAAGCGCGAGACGAGCGCGGGGGAGCTCAACGACCGATCCGATCTGCTCGAGGACTTTCGCACCAAGCCGTTCATCTCGGCGACGGGCTTCGTCATCTCGATCCAGATCGCGCTCGTCTACTACTTCAACGTCGTCCACAAGACGGGCCCGGCATGGAAGAAGGACTTCACCGCCGTCCACTACGTCATGTACGTCGACCGGATGGTCAACCCGCTCATCGGAGCGGTGCGCGACCTCGTGCCCGGGTTCGTCTACAAGGCGATGACGGCGATGGTCGTCTTCTCCGAGGCGGCGCTGCCCTTCTGCGTGCTCCTGCCCAAGGTGGTGGTGATGGATCTCGACGTTCGCCTCTGGCTACGTCGCCTCGCCATCATCCTGATGAACTTCCTCCACATCGGCTTCGGCTCCACGTTCGTATTGGGGCCGTTCGCGTGGGCGCTCTGCGTCATGAGCTGCGTGCTCATCTCCTACGAGGACTGGGAGGTCACGATCGCGGCGATGCGCAAAGACAAGCGCGAGATCACTGTCGTGTTCGACCCGCGCTCCGGGGCCGCGCTCCTGTTCTGCCGCCTCCTGGCGCGCCTCGATCGCTTCGGTCTCATCGGCTTCGACGAGGCGCGCGGCGACGACGAGCGCGCCGAGCGCCTCCTGGTGCTCACCCGCGACGGCCGCACCCTCAAAGACCACCTGGCCATCGCCGCCATCGTCGAGGCCCTCCCGACAGGACCCGCCTTCGCGTGGATGTTCACGGGCCGCTTCGCGATCCTCGCCGGCATCGTCGACGTCATCATGGGCTACGCGCGCGGCCGCCTGTCGCGGGCCCTCGGCCTGGGCACCAAGCTCCCCCCCGCCGTCGAGACCGCCCCGCTGCGCTACCGCTGGTGGCGCGTGACGGGGACGTTCCGTGAGGTGCTCGTCGCGATCATGTTCGTGGGGGCCATCAACCAGGCCCTCGTCGAGCTCTGGGCCACCAAGAAGCCCTGGGCCGCGTTCATGAAGTCGGTCAGCGAGAAGACGGGCACCACCGCACAGGTCCAGCCCGAGCCGTCACGGGTCCTCACCCACAAGCTGCGCCTGCTCCAGGGCTGGTTCATGTTCTCGCCCAACCCGGTCATGGATGACGGCACCATCATCGTCGATGCCATCACCGTCGACGGCCGCCACGTCGACCCGTTCTGGAACGAGCCGCCCAATTTCGACCTGCTCCACGTCAAGAGCTACGGCTACAACCAGATCTGGAGCGACTACTTCAACCGCATGCACATGGGCGGCAACAAGGGCTACCGCGACGCGATGGTCGACTACCTGCGCCGCCTCCCCGAGCGGACCGGCAACCCGAACGACGCCCTCGTCTCGGGTGAGGTCTACTGGGTGCGCGACATGAACCCGCGCTTCGGCAACACCGAGTCGTTCGCCCAGGCGAACGATCTGCTCTTCGTCTTCGGCGAGAACGGCGGGGCCAAAGAGCCCAAGAACGCCGCCCCCGACAAACCCGACAGCTGACCGCCTCGGCGGGCTACTGGCACTTGAGCTCGGTGAGCTCGGTCTGTACCGGATCACCCTCGGTGCACTTGGCCTGGACGACGACCTCGTCGGCGGCCTTGGCCGAGAACGTCTTGCGCTCTCGACCACGCGCCTCGACAAGGTCGGTGGGCGTGCGGCACCGCAAGAGCGCGAACGCGTCGCACGTGAGAGGCTGATCGCAGTCGTTCTTGATCTTGACGGTGCAGAAGCCGCCGCCGCACTCGCTCGTCCCCGTCGCGCACGCGTGACCGGTCTGCACCGGCTCGGGCTCGGCCGGCATCGGCGGCGCCTCGGGCTCGGGCGGCGGCGCCGACGCCGACGACTGGGGCGCGTCGCCCGAGGATGCCGGCGTGCCCGACGAGCACGCGATGGAGAGCGAAGAAGCGACGAGAAGAACGGGTAGACCCCCGGATCGCATGGCCGCGAACGTACCCGGTTGACATCATTTAGCCAACTCGCTAATCGTTTACCCATGAGCCACGCGCCCTCCACGTCGACGATCACGTTGTGCCGCTACTGGGTGAAGCCCGAGAGAGAGGCGGAGTTCAAGAAGCTCCTCGAAAAGCACTGGCCGACGTTCCAGAGCCTGGGGCTGGTCGCCGACACGCCTCCTCACCTCGTCTTCCGGGGTGAGGACAAGCAGAAGCGCGTGTTCTACGTGGAGACGTTCCCGTGGAAGGACGGGAGCGCCGCCGGTCGCGCGCACAGCCTGCCCGAGGTCGCGGCGATCTGGGAGCCGATGGGCGAATGCTGCACCGAAATGGAGTTCACGAGCGTCGAGCAGCTCCCGCTGTGACGCGCGCACCGCGGCCGGGCGACCGACATTGACCAGGCCGCGCTCGCCCGCCGAAGAGCGGCTCGACGATCTCGAGCACGTCTTCGCCGCTCTGGCCCACGAGCAGCGCCGGCACATCTTGCTGACGCTCCGGTTTCGAGGCGGCGAGATGACGGCCGGCGCGATCGCCGATCGCTTCCACTGCTCGTGGCCGACCACGACGCGCCACCTCCGCGTGCTGGAGGACGCGGGCCTCGTCACCGTCGAGAAGCGGGGACGCGAGCGGTTCTACAAGCTCCAGACCGAACGCCTCCTGAAGATCGCCGGCGACTGGCTCGACTGGTTCAAGCCCAAGCCGAACGAGCGCTGAGAGCGCACGCGCGCCGTCAGCCGTCGCCGAGGTACCGCCGAGAGATCTCTTCCAAGCGACCGTCCATCTTCGACGCGAGCAGCGCCTTGTTGAGCCGATCGCGCAGATCGTTTCGACGGCTCGGATCCTCTGGCCGGGCCACCGCGATGCCGTACTCCTCGACGCGCATCGTCCGCGGCAGAACGGACACCCGGCCGGTGAGCTCGTCCCCGGTCACGATCTCGTACTGGAGGACGGGCGCGTCGTGGACGAACGCGTCGATCTCGCCGTTCGCGAGCGCAGCGAGGCCGTCGGACACCGGCCCGTAGGACTGAGGCGTGATCCCCATCCCACGAAGCACCCGGTCGGGGCTCTCACCGGCCTTGGCGCCGACCTTCACGCGGTGGAGATCGCCCGCGCCGGTGACGGTGCTGTTGATCCGATCGGCCGTGAGCTCGGAGGCAACCGCAGCGGTGAAGCTCGAAATCAGGATGATGCTGGCGAACATCCAGAAGAGCCCGAGGATCCTACCCGGCACCGTCTTGGGCGCCTTGTCGCCGTAGCCGACCGTCGTCATCGTGACCGCCGACCACCAGAACCCGGACCAGATCCCCGCGCGGGGCTCGGCCTCGAAGTCGGGGTTCTTGCGCCGCTCCACGAGCCAAACGAGCACGCCGACCCCGACGAGCACGCCGAGGAAAAACGCGACCCCGCCGATGGCCTCGGCGCTGAGGAGCTGCCGAAACGCAGACCAGGCGCCCTGCGGCTCGCTCTGCACCGCGATGCCGAGCCCCGACTGGTACATCGCGTTCGTGAAATCGACGCGCTCGGCCCGCGCCGGCGTCATCGTTATGGCGGCGACCGCCAAATCGACCTTGCCCGCCGCGACCTCGTCGACGAGGGCATCGGTCGACGGTGACTCTCGCCACTCGATCTCGTAGCCGAAGTCGCGGGTCATCTCCTCGAAGAGGTCGACGCTTATGCCCGTCCACCGGCCGTCGGCCGACTTGAAAGCGAACGGCTTCACCACCTTGGTGCCGACGGCGAGCTTGGGCCGCGGCTCGGCGCCGCCATCGGCGTACGACGAGCCGGGCCACACCACGGCCACGACGGCGACGAAGGCCGCGACGAGCCAAAGCCGCCAGCGAACGGCGGGAGAGCTCATCGAGCCATGGTCGATCTTTCGCGCCGCGAGGTCAATATCGTTTGAGCACAGACGATCGCGAGACCCGCATCACTTGGCCGCGGTGAGCCGGCTGAACCAGCCACCCCAGGGCGCGCCGCCATGGAGCGGTACGCCGACCGCCTTGTTGTGCACGAGCACGCCGCCGGCGAAGTAGGTGTTGGGCGCGCTGACCGAGATGTCGAACACCGTCGTCTGCGCCGCCTCGATGGTCGGGGCCGCGCCCTCGAAGCTGCCGTCGAGCCGCAAGAGGCTCGCGCCCGGAGCGACGTCGTCTGCCCGCCGCCACGCGCTGTCGGCGAACAGCGGGTGCGAGCCCGTGACGCGGAGGTCGCCGAAGCGAACGAGCCGCTCGGCCGGTGCGCTGCGAATCTGCTGCACCGTCGCCGTCGCGGGCGCGCCTCGACGTCGAACGCCGACACCTCTTGGCCGATCGTGATCGATTCGATCGGCACCGGACCGGCCGGCGTCTCGATCGATGTACCCGCCGCGACGCAGGTGAAATGCTCGTACGCGAGGCGCGCCACCTCTTTGCCTCCGGGGTCGAGCACGACCTCGAACATGGGGACGTCGTAGCCGGGCGCCTGCCCGCGCAGCTCGAACGAGCGGTTGCCGTCGACGTCCTCGACGGGCAAGCCGTTCGGAGACGGACCGAGCGGCCCTGGCGCGGCGCCCTTGTTTGCGATCTTGATCGCCTCGGTCTCGAGCTCGGCGAGCGTCTTCTGCGACGGGCTCGCCTCGACGACCTCGATCTCGATCGGCTTCGACGCGAGGGTGAGCGTCTGCGCGCTCGTCTTGATCTCACCCGAGATCGTCACGGTGTACTTGCCGGGCTTGGACAAGAGGCCTGGCTGCGGAGTCTTCCAGACCATAGCGTCGGCCTTCCCTTGGAGCCCCGTCCCCTGACGCAGGGTCAAGCTCGCGCCGTCGATCGCGATCGGCACCCGAAGCTCCGAGAGCTTCCAGACCGCCGACCGTGACGGCGGATCGGCCACGACGAGCTCGTGCTTGCCGCTCGGGCCCTCGACCTCGAGCTTCAGCTTGGGGACGACGTCCTTGAGGTCGAGGCTCTCTTCCAACCAGGGGTGGCCTTCCTCGATGGCCTTCTCGGGGCGAAGCCGGATGGCGAGCAGGATGGGGTCCTGCATCGTCTGGCGGCTCACGAACGCGCGCACCTCGAGGGCAGCGCCGGACGAGAAGGCGCCGACGGTGCTGTTGTCTCGGATCGCCGGCGCCTTCTTCGGCTGCGTCGGCGCGCCCCCCGACGGCGAGGGCACCGACACCTGGCTCGACGAGCCGCCCGGCTGCCCGGACGGCGCAGAGCCCGACGGCCCACACCCGAGGACGAGAGCAGCGAGCGCGCAGAGGGGCAACCATCGGTGTCGCATGGGCCGAGCGTACGCGGTAGCGTGCCGGGCGATGAAGCGGATCATCCTCGGGACGAAGAAGGGCGTGCTCATCCTGGACGAGAAGGGCGGCTCGTGGACGCCGCGGCCAATCTTTCACGCGGGCATGTCGATCAGCTACGCCGCCGCCGACCCGCGCGATGGCTCGCTCTGGGCGGCGATGGATCACGCGCACTGGGGCCCCAAGCTCTCGCGGTCCAAGGACGACGGCGCGACCTGGGAGCACCTGAACGACATCGGCTACCCGAAGGGCACGCGTTTCATCGAGCAGCACCTGCCGACCCCGGACCAGCTCCCGGAGGCCGAGCGACCCACTGCGTACAAGGAGGCGAGCCTCCTCAAAGTGTGGGTCCTGGGCTTCGGCGCGGCGAGCGAGCCGGGGACGATTCACGCGGGCACGCTCCCCGGGGGTCTCTTCACGAGCCGCGACGGCGGCGCGTCCTGGGAGCTCAACCGCGCGCTGTGGGATCACGAGAGCCGCGGCGGCGACCTCTCGAAGGGCGACGCGACGAGCAAGAACCAATGGGGCGGCACGCCCGCCGCGATGGCCTACGGCGAGTTCGTTCCAGGGATCCACTCCATCGTCGTCGATCCGCGCGATCCAAAGCGCATGCTCGTCGCCGTTTCTTGCGCGGGCGTGCTCGAAACGCGCGACGGCGGAAAGACGTGGGCCGGCCGAAACCGCGGCATGATGAACGACTACCTGCCGGACCCGAACGCCGAGTGGGGTCATGATCCGCACTTCATCGCGGCGTGCCCGGGCGCCCCCGATTGGGTCTGGCAGCAGAACCACACCGGCGTGTTCGTGAGCCGCGACGGCGCTGCGACCTGGAGCCGCGTCAGCAAGCTGAACGACGGCGTACACTTCGGCTTCCCGGTCGCGGTCGACGAGCGCGACGGCAAGACGGCCTGGGTCGTGCCGGCCAAGGGCGACGACCAGCGCATGACCATCGACGGCGGCCTCTGCGTCGCCCGGACCACCGACGGAGGCGAGACGTGGGCGAGCCTTCGCAAGGGGCTGCCGCAAGAGCACGCGTACGACGTCGTCTACCGGCACGCGCTCGACGTGCGCGGCGACACGCTCTGCTTCGGGAGCACGACGGGCAACTTGTTCGTATCCGACGATCGCGGCGACTCGTGGCGCTCGGTGGGCAACCACTTTCCGCCGATCCACTCGGTGCGCTTCGCCTGAGAGCCATGCCTCACGTCAGCTTCACGCCGCACCTCCGACGCTTTTTCCCCGATCTCGCCGACGGCGCTTTCGCCGGCGCCACCGTGCGCGAGCTCATCGCCGACGCGAACCGCCGTCACCCCGGGCTCGCGTCGTACATCGTCGACGACACCGGGCGCCTGCGGCGCCACGTGAACGTGTTCATCGGGGTCGAGCCGATCGCCGACCGCGCGACCCTCGGCGACGCGGTCGGGCCCGACGACAAAGTGTCGATCCTCCAGGCGCTCTCGGGCGGCTGAGCCGCCCCAGCTGCGCCGCCCGCCTCAGGGCGGCAGCTGGTCGATCCAATCGCTGACCGCCTGCACGCCGGCGTCGTCGACGATCTCGGTCGCAAACGGCGGCATCTGGTCGCCGTCGCGCACGCTCATGCGCTGGACGACCGCGCTCGCGGCGGCGTCGCCCGGCTCGATGCGGTCGCAGTTGCAGTTGAAGTTGGCCGGCTGGTTGACGCACGTCGTGTAGGTGTCGGTCGACGCCACCGTCGTGTGGGCCTGGAGCACTTTGAACTTGATCGGCGGGTTGGGCACGCCGCCGTCGTAGTGGCAGCTGCCGCAGTTGGCGTGGAGGTAGCCGAGGCCGGCCTGATCGACGGGCGTGCCCGGAATGACGACGCCGCCGGGGAGCGGATTGGTCAGGAGCCCGCCTGCGGAGAGGCTCGCCATCGTCTCGCCAGGCAGGCCGTGCGTGAGCTGGACCGCGCCCAGCCCCAGGATGCGCCAGTCTTTGCGGTGGCAGCTCGAGCAGAGGCTCTCGGGCGGGATGTCGTGTCCGGTGCCGTTCGCGTCGACGACCCCGTTCTGCACGCGGAACGCCTCGTCGCCCGTCCACTGGTAGACCGCGAACTCGAAATCGAACTGCCCGGGGCCGGTGCGCATGATGAGGCGCGTCTCGACCCGCACGCCGTCCCGCGTGAACTGCTTCCACAGGCGCGCGCCGACCGGCACCTGCCAGGTGTCCATGTCGCTCGTGTCGATCTGCTCGCACTCGGGGATGTAGAACCAGCGCTCCTTTTCGGCGCCGTCGCTCCAGAGCGGATAGAGCGGCTGGAACGGCTTGGCGTGCGGGGCGATGACGTCGTTCGCGATGTCGTCGTAGAGCCCGGTGGCGCTGAGCGTCGCCGGCGGCTCGGTGAGGAACGGCAGCGGACCGCAGACGCCGCCCCCTGCCCCGCCGCCGCCCTCTGCCGCGCCGCCGCCACCCG